>JAHEMS010000326.1 GCA_024643595.1 Bacteroidota bacterium | reverse complement strand
CAACTTAGCGAAGGTCAGGTAATTGAATTTGAAATGGATGGACAATCAATCAAGTTACCAGTGATGTTGAGCACTTCGATTTCAATGGGTTTGGCTGGAATCCCAATAGGGTTACCAAAAATGTCATTTATAGATTGCCCAGGATGGGGGCTATTAAATAAATAAGCTATGGATGATGCTACCATAAATCAACTGTTGATTATTGTCGGAGTGTTAGCTGGTTTGCTGATTGTTGCCCCGGGGCTTATCTGGTTGGAGCGGAGACTTCTCGCGTTGTGGCAAGATCGATATGGTCCTAATCGCGCAGGTCCATTTGGTCTATTGATCGTGTTGGCTGATACGCTTAAATTATTTTTCAAGGAAGATTGGACTCCGCCTTTCTCAGACCGATTTGTTTTCACCCTCGCGCCTGGAATTGTCGTGGTAACGGTGTTAATGAGTTTTATCGTCGTGCCGTTCGCTCCCGGGGTAATCGTTGCCGATTTGAACATTGGAATTTTATTCTTCATGGCTAACTCATCGCTTGGAGCTTACAGCATTATTCTTGGTGGATGGGCATCCAACAATAAATATTCATTACTAGGCTCAATGAGAGGTGCTGCGCAAATGATTTCCTACGAAGTGTTCATGGGATTATCCATGATGGGAGTAGTGTTACTCTCCGGATCATTCAGTATGCACACCATCGTAGAAGCGCAAAAAGGAATGTGGTTTGTAATTCCACAATTTCTCGGGTTTGTTACTTTCTTTATTGCCGGCATTGCTGAAACGCACCGTTTGCCCTTTGACATTCCTGAAGCTGAAAGTGAGTTGATCGCTGGGTTCCACTCGGAATACTCCGGGATGAAGTTCGGAATCTTTTTCGTGGGTGAGTACCTGGGTATCATCCTGATTTCTACCGTTACGGTCGCGCTATACTTCGGCGGTTGGCTTGGACCCTCTTTTCTTCCACCATTGGTTTGGTTTATACTGAAGACATTTGGTTTCATCTGCTTTTTTATTTTGTTAAGAGCATCTCTTCCAAGGCCGCGATATGATCAGTTAATGGAATATGGATGGAAGATTTTACTTCCGCTTACGCTGCTCAATTTAGTAGTCACAGCGGGTGTCGTGTTATTGAATCGAGGAATATGAAATGAACAGATGAAATAAATTGAAATACTATGTTTAGCATACTCCAAAGTCTGTGGCTCGTTTTCCTTCACATGTTTCATAAACGTGAGACGGTTCAGTACCCGGAGCAAAAAAATAAACTGCCCACGCGATGGAGGGGAAGGATTGTGCTAACACGTGATCCTGACATGGGCGAACGATGCGTGGGCTGCTATTTATGTGCTGCTGCTTGTCCGGTGGATTGTATCTCATTGCAAGCCACAGAAGATGAAAATGGAAGGCGCTACCCTGAATTTTTCAGGATCAATTTTTCACGATGCATTTTCTGTGGCTACTGTGAAGAAGCTTGCCCAACGTATGCCATTCAGTTAATTCCTGATTTTGAAATGGGAGAATATAATCGCCAGAATTTAGTGTATGAGAAAAGTGAGTTACTGATAGACGGTCCGGGCAAATACCCGGGATACAATTATTATAAAGTGGCTGGTCTTGCCATTGGTGGGAAAGGGAAGGGAGAAGCTGAGAATGAGGCACCACCAATAGATGTTAAGAGCTTAATTCCTTGATATGCTGATCATTTTTTATATCGCTTCTTTTGTTGCCGTGATTGCCACGATTCTCGTGATCACCCAACACAACCTCGTGCATGCCTTACTGTACTTAGTGGTTTCCTTCCTGGCGGTAGCCATGGTGTTCTATGTACTGGGTGCTCCATTTATCGCAGCGCTCGAAGTAATCATTTATGCGGGGGCAATCATCGTACTACTGATTTTTGTGATCATGATGCTGAACCTTCGACAGGAATCAGTTGCACAGGAGAAACAATGGCTCAATCTTCAGATCATTGTGGGACCCGTTGTCCTCGCTATCATCCTGGGAGCCGAACTGCTCTATATGCTATCATTTGAGCCAACTTCTGGATTGGAAGGAAATGTTATTGGAGCGAAGGCAGTGGGCCTATCACTGTATGGTCCCTATGTAATTGGCGTTGAGTTGAGTGGCATTTTACTAATGGCGGGAATTGTGGGGGCCTATCACCTCGGTCGGCAAAAGAAAAAAGTAACACATCGATTCCTTGAAACACAAGAAGAATGAGTGTCATACCTGCTGAATATGGTTTAGTACTTGCCACCACACTTTTTGTGCTGGGGTTAATCAGCTTGCTGATCAGACGTAACATTATTTTCATGTTGATTTCAGTGGAGATCATGCTGAATGCTGCAGGCCTTGCTTTCATTGTCGCCAGTGCACGATGGGAGCAACCTGATGGTCAGGTGATGTTTTTATTCATTCTTACCATGGCAGCTGCTGAAGTTTCAGTTGGATTAGCGTTGATCTTACAGATATATCATCAGATAAAAACGCTCAACAGCGATGAAGCTAGTAAAATGAAAGGATAATATGCGCGACTTGCTTTGGTTGATACCGATTTTACCATTTGCCGGATCATTTATCCTGATCGTGGCTGGTACGAGATTGCCGAAAAAGTTGGTGCCTTTGATTGGGTCGGGAAGCGTGGGATTGTCCGCATTGATTACCATATTTATTGGCATCGATTTTATCACATCCACTAATGATCAAATTATTCAACAAGTATTATGGAATTGGATTGATGTAGCTGGTTTTAGTCCGGACTTTGGCCTCTATCTTGATTCGCTTTCGCTCACCTTTGTTTTCGTCATCACCTTCGTAGGGTTTCTCATTCATGTTTACTCAGCAGAATTCATGGTTGATGATGAAGGTTACGCCCGCTTCTTTGCTTATCTCAATTTATTCGTAGGCTCCATGCTCCTTCTTGTGCTGGGCGATAATTTAGTACTGCTTTACTTCGGATGGGAAGGTGTTGGTTTGTGCAGTTTTCTGTTGATTGGATTCTGGTATCAGGAAGAGAAAAATGGTTACGCGGCCCGGAAGGCATTTATCATTACCCGGGTTGGAGATACTGCCATGGCCATCGGATTGTTCATGATTTTCAAAGCGCTCGGTACGGTAAACATCATGGATATTCAAGGACAAGCACCGGTTGTTTGGACAGTCGGCTCGCAGCAAGTAACGATCATCGCCCTCTTACTGCTTGGTGGTGCCGTCGGTAAGTCGGCACAATTGCCATTACAAAATTGGTTGCCCGATGCGATGGCTGGTCCTTCACCAGTGAGTGCACTCATCCATGCTGCCACGATGGTAACAGCTGGAGTTTATCTGATCACGCGCACGCACGCAATTTTTGAATTGGCGCCTACTGCACAATTTGTTGTCGGTGCTATTGGGGCGATTACGTTGTTGTTGGCAGGATTCAGTGCGCTCACACAATATGATCTTAAACGAGTTCTTGCCTACTCTACCATCAGTCAGATTGGTTACATGTTCCTTGCACTGGGAGTGGGAGCGTGGTCAGCAGCTATCCTTCATTTTATGATCCATGCTTTTTTCAAGGCGCTGCTCTTCCTGGCAGCGGGCGCAGTAATTATGGCATTGCATCATGAGCATGACATGTTCAAGATGGGCGGTTTAAGAAAGAAACTTCCGGTCATCTACTGGACATTCCTGATCGGGGCTGCTTCGCTTGCAGCTTTACCGTTGATTACCGCTGGCTTCTACAGCAAAGATCAGATTCTCTGGTTGACCTGGGCGGGAGAAAAAGGTAACATCTGGTTCTTCCTGTCAGCCTTGATAGGTGCCTTCATAACCACCGTATATACTTTCAGGATGATTTTCCTGACCTTCTTTGGCGAAGAAAAAACACACGTGTCGCATGTTCCCGGATCTCGGATCAATATTCCGTTGATTGTCCTCGCCATATTGTCAACATTCGCAGGCTTTATTGAAATACCTCATTCACTAGGTCACATTCAATTATTCACCCACTTCCTGGATCCGATATTACCAGAAACTATCCTAAAACCTGAAATCGAAAGTACAGAATGGATGATTCAACTTTTGGCTGCTGCTCTCTCTATTGGTGGAGTATTCGTCGCTTATTATTTCTACGTAATGAAGCCAGCGCTCCATGTTCAAATCAAAAGCACTATTCCACAAGTGCATAACTTTTTGTTGAACGGCTGGCGGTTCGACAGCCTGTATAATTGGCTTTTTGTGAGACCATTTGTTTATTTATCCAATATCAATAAAAATGATTTTATAGATTGGCCTTATCATGCTTTGGTTAATGTGGCTATCTTTTTTAACCGAATTTTCTCTTTCACTCAAAGTGGCATCTTAAGATGGTACCTGATAGGTATTGTCATTGGAGCCATTACCATTTTAACATTGGGATTATGGATGTAATGCTTCCCATATTCATCGTTTCACAAATGGCTGGCGGTATCCTCGCCTGGTTGGCTTCGCAGAAGAGTTTAATGTTAGCCCGTTGGATTTCCTTATTAACTATTTTTTTAAATTTTACAGGGGCTCTGATGATATGGTTCCAACAACCGGAGATAGGAGTAACCTCATCGTGGCTGTTAGACTTCTCACTTTCATGGATTCCACAATTTGGCATTAATTTTCACCTGGCCCTGGATGGGCTGAGTCTACTAATGTTGTTATTGACATTTTTCCTGGGAGCAATTTCCATCCTGATATCCTGGAAAGAAATTCAAAGTCGGGTGGGTTTATATCACTTCTGTTTACTATGGGTACTGGCTGGTATCACAGGGGTGTTCCTTGCTATGGATTTATTTTTGTTTTTCTTCTTGTGGGAAGTGATGCTCATCCCCATGTATTTCCTCATCATTCTTTGGGGCCATGAGAACAGCCGGTATGCAGCGTTTAAGTTT
>JAHEMS010000011.1 GCA_024643595.1 Bacteroidota bacterium | reverse complement strand
GTACACTACACAAGGTGGTGTTAAACATCAGCTCTCGCACCATGCGATCTACAATTTTGAATTGCTGATAATCTTTCTGTCCAAAATAGGTCCGATCAGGCTGTACTATATTAAGTAATTTGATCACTACTTTAGCTACCCCGCTGAAATGGCCTGGTCTGAATTTACCCTCCAAAACATGCTCTAGGTATCCAAATTGAACCAAAATATCCGATTTCTCCGGATAGATTTCCTCGCTTGAAGGGCAAAATAACACATCACATCCAGCCAATTTCAACATCTCAATATCATTCTCCATTGTTCTGGGATACCTTGCAAGGTCATCTGGATCATTAAATTGGGCTGGATTAACAAAAATGCTACATACAGTTATAGCGTTTTCCTTTAAGGATTCCCTGATCAAAGCGACATGCCCCTTGTGCAATGCGCCCATGGTAGGCACAAAACCAACCGATATTCCAAGCTTTTTTTTTCGATCTAAAAAGGCCCTTAGCGGTCCAATTTGTGAGAAAATCTCCATAAAGGGGCTTTTTTTGGGGTCGCTAATATAGCTCTTATCCCGGAAGATAAGTTGAAGAAGGGGTAAAAATTCCGTACTTTTGTGGCTCGCTTTTTCTGTCAGTATTTAAAGTCCAATTTTATGTCCAAGATTCGAATCCTTTATGTAGCCAGTGAAATCAACCCTTTTTTACAAACCACGGAAGTCTCTGATTTCGTGAGAAAACTGCCCCAGGCAATGCAGGAAAAAGGAATGGAGATTCGAATTTTAGTGCCAAGGTTTGGCCTGATCAATGAAAGAAAGAACCGATTACATGAAGTTGTCCGTCTTTCCGGAATAAATATTGCGGTTGGTGATGAAGAAAAACCACTAATAATCAAGGTGGCATCCATACCCAATGCCAAACTGCAAGTTTATTTTATCGACAATGAGGACTATTTTCACCGTAAGTCTGTATTTCATGATAAAGAAAATAAGTTTTATGAAGACAATGACGAACGTGCTATCTTCTTCTGTAAAGGCGTGATTGAGACGGTGCGTAAACTAGGCTGGGCGCCTGACATCGTTCATTGCAATGACTGGATTACAAGTTTCATTCCACTCTATTTAAAGACTACCTACAAAAACGATCCCCTGTTTAAAAACACGAAGGCCGTTTTCACTATTTATAATAACAGCTTTACACACAAATTTAAGGGTGACCTTATGGGCAAGGTGCGTATGATGGATATTGAAGACAATATGCTTGGACATTTAAAAACGGCAGATTACGAAGGCTTTATTAAATTAGGCGCCCAATTCTCTGATGTAGTGTTAATGGCTGGGGACAATAAAAAGTTAGAAGGATTAGTTAAGAAGCTTAAAGAGACTAAAATTGAAACCATCGAAAAAGACGATAACTATACTGAATCGTTTTACACCCTCTATACCGAACTGGTGGGTTAAGCCAGTTTACCTGTTCCCATTTTTACTTTTGTTATTTGCCTGTGAGGAAGACCTGACAACGCTGGGGTTTAAAAGCGAACAAAATAAGATCAAAACTTATTATCAGGAATTTGTTTTGCCGAGCACCGTCCTTTGGATGGACTCCCTCAGAACCACAAACTTAACCGGAGAAACAAACAGGATATTAGCCGGCAGCTATGATGATCCCATATTTGGGCAAATCAAGGCACAACCAATCATGCAGTACAAGCCCTCTAATATTAATGCATCAATACCGGATGGTGCAGTGTTTGATTCAATCGTATTTCAGATGCGCGTTGATTTTTATTGTTATGGAGCTACTGGTAAAACGACTCAGAATTTTGATATTTATGAACTTACCCAGTCACTAAAAAGTGAAGATCAGCATTTCTCCAATTCTGCCGTAAGCCTTTCCGGCACTCCACTTGGATCAACATCAATTGATATTAACTATGATTATTATAAGGAAGAGTTTGAAGACACTGATGCTGATTCAGTAATTAATATTGTCGTTAAACTTGATGACGCGTTTGGTCAGCGATTATTTGGTGCCATTAATCCTGAGGATATAAATTATACTGATTTTGAAATATTTAAAGAAAATTTCAAAGGATTGGCTATTGTACCTCAACAATCGGATAAGATTATAGGATTTAATCCCGTTGATAATTTACATAGCTTAATCTATCTATATTATCATAATGATGCAGATACTACCTATATAAACTTTGATTTCACACAACACATTAGCTTCTCACAAATAACGGGTGATCGATCCTCGACTGTGCTATCCGGGTTAAATCAATTTTATACGGATTTCGACCCGGGGCCTAATCGATACATTCAGAGTGGTTCTTCTGTTTACACGAAAGTGGATTTTACTAAATTTTATGACTACATAGATACTCTTTCTTATATTATTGTGAATTCGGCAGAGTTGGAAATTTCCAACGTTGATAACTCTTCAACATACAATTTCCCAAAAAGTCTTTCTATGTCAATGCTGAAATCGGACAACCGGTTTAAAACATTAAAAAACAATCAGGATACCACCGATTATTTAGCGTTTGAGGGATTACTTACCCTCGGAGATCAATCAAAATTTTATGTCGCGCTGGATCAAGGCAAAGTATTACCTCTAAATTATTTAGCTGAAACAAATAGTTACAATGGTATACCAACCTTGTTTATCCAAAAGTTATTTGATATAAAACAAACTCGATATCCATATTGGTCTATACAATCATTAAATCCGCAACCGGGTAAATCAGTAGACCGGTCAGTGTTTTCTAAAGACAATGTAAAACTGAAAATTTACTATACACGAACTACATTGACTAACCAATAAACATTTCATATGTGCGGAATCGTTGCCTATGTGGGTCATCGTCAGGCTCACGAAGTGATTATTAAGGGACTGAAACGTTTGGAATACCGGGGCTATGACAGTGCTGGTATCGCACTTTTGAATGGTGGGCTTAATATCTATAAAAAAAAAGGCAAGGTCGCCGAATTAGAATCTTTCATTAAAGGTCAGGCACTTGATAGTCACATTGGCATGGGGCATACCCGTTGGGCAACCCACGGCGAACCGAATGATGAAAATGCCCACCCCCACTACTCAGCTACTAAAAATCTCGCCATTATACACAATGGTATTATAGAAAATTACTCTTCTCTAAAACAAGAACTACAAAGAAAGGGACATACTTTTTTAAGTGAAACGGATACAGAAGTATTCATTCATTTCATTGAAGACATTAAAGAAAATGAGCAATGCGCCTTAGATGAAGCGGTACGCCTGGCGCTTACTAAAGTGGTGGGAGCTTATGCTATCGTAGTCATGTCTTTACAGGACCCTGATCTTTTAATTGCGGCCAGAAAAGGAAGTCCCTTGGTATTGGGTGTCGGTAAAGACGAATTCTTTATGGCCTCAGATGCAACGCCCATCATCGAATACACGAATGAAGTCGTCTATTTGAATGATCAGGAAATTGCCATCATCAATCACGGACATCTCACCGTCAAAGACACCTCCAATCTGCCACTGACTCCTTATGTTCAAACCATCGACCTTGAATTGGAGGCTATTGAAAAAGGTGGATACGAACACTTTATGCTCAAAGAAATTTTTGAACAACCGCGTTCGATAAAAGATTGTATGAGAGGTCGTCTTGATGCAACTGGCGGCCGATTAATTTTAGGAGGGCTTCGTGAATATTTAAATCGGCTAATTAATGCTGATCGAATTTTAATTGTTGCCTGCGGAACTTCCTGGCATGCAGGTCTAGTGGCCGAATACTTCTTTGAAGAGTTTTGTCGCATTCCCGTCGAAGTAGAATATGCATCAGAATTCAGATACCGTAATCCAATTATTCGCGAAGGTGACGTTGTCATTGCCATTTCTCAATCAGGAGAAACAGCCGACACATTAGCGGCCATTGACCTGGCCAAATCGAAAGGGGCCATCATTTTTGGCGTATGTAACGTGGTGGGCTCTTCTATCCCCAGAGCAACGCATGCTGGTGCATATACGCACGCAGGCCCTGAAATTGGTGTGGCCAGTACAAAAGCATTTACTGCTCAGCTCACCGTACTCAATATGATCGCATTGATTGTAGCACAAAAAAAGGGTACCATAACCGAGCAGAAATTCAATGAGTTGATGGTAGAGATGGAGAACCTTCCAGCTAAGGTGGAGAAAGCCCTTATGCTCAATGATCAAATTGAAAAGATTGCAGCGGAATTTAAAGACGCGCGAAATTTCATTTACCTGGGAAGAGGATATAATTTCCCGGTGGCATTAGAAGGTGCGCTTAAACTAAAGGAGATATCTTACATCCACGCAGAAGGATATCCGGCTGCAGAAATGAAGCACGGACCAATTGCCTTAATTGATGCGGAAATGCCGGTGGTCTTTATCGCTACGAAAGACAGCTCTTATGAAAAAGTCGTCTCCAACATTCAGGAAGTAAAAGCGCGAAAAGGAAGAGTGATTTCGGTGGTTACTGAAGGTGACTCCACCATTCCACCAATGTCTGACTTTGTGATTGAAGTTCCTGCTGTTACGGAATCGCTTATGCCTTTAATATCGGTTATCCCATTGCAACTTTTATCCTATCATATCGCTGTCTTGAGGAATTGCAACGTGGATCAGCCACGGAACTTAGCGAAGTCGGTTACGGTGGAGTAAGGGGAACACATATTCCCTGCGAAATCTTTCTTGCCTTCAATCTGCTACAAAAAAGAGTACCATTTTACAGTTTTGTAAAATGGTTAAATACAATTACTTTCTGAGGGACAAACGTTTTCAGAAAGTGTTTATAAATTCACAAATGTTTATATTCATGTATCATGAAGGATAGAAAACGGCAACTACTGGCCATCATGTTTACTGACATTTCAGGGTTTACATTAATGATGGGGAAAGATGAAAGTAAAACGCTTGAACTACTCAATAGCAACAGAATTTTACAGAAACCATTAATAGAAAGACATAACGGTAAATGGCTGAAGGAGATTGGTGATGGTGTTTTGGCAAGTTTTGATAGTGTATATCATGCTGTTCAATGCGCTATTGAAATTCAGCATAAAGCTCCTGAAGTATTAAAAAACAAGATTCGGATTGGCATTCATTTGGGAGACATTACCATAGAGGGCGATGACGTATTTGGTGATGGTGTCAATATCGCCTCACGGCTTGAGACCATCGCTGAACCGGGTGGAATTTACGTTTCAGAAGAGGTTTACAATACTACTTATGCCAGTGGTGAGATCAACACACATTACATTGGCCAGCTAAGATTAAAGAATGTTGAACGTGAAATCAAAGTCTATGCAATAGTGGGTGATGGGCTTGCGATTCCATCATCTACCCGAATAAAACAACTATCAAAGGCAGAATCGAAATTCAAGA
Source organism: Bacteroidota bacterium (assembly GCA_024643595.1). Lineage (GTDB taxonomy): Bacteria > Bacteroidota > Bacteroidia > Cytophagales > Cyclobacteriaceae > ELB16-189. The sequence goes on along the minus strand of JAHEMS010000011.1, from coordinate 13,477 downwards.
TTTCACCCCTGTCTTCATTCTTAATCCTGATTTTGCTTGCTCTTTTGATCGGTGCAGGGTGGTATGCATGGCGTGGATTTTTCCCTGAAGGCCGGAAAGATATTCATTCCGTTGCCATATTGCCTTTCTCCAATCATACCGGTAACGATTCGCAGGGATTTCTTGTGGATGGAATGCATGAAGCTTTAATCGGTGAAATGGGAAAAGTGAGTGCCATCAGGGTCGTGTCCAGAACATCTATGCTTTCCTTTGCTAATACACAAAAAAGCATCCATGAGATCGCTGAAGAATTAAATGTCGATGCTATTATTGAGGGGTCCGTGCTTCCGGCCAATAATAATACAATTAAAATTCAACTCAATTTAATTAGCGCGTTGCATGAGGAATTTCAACTTTGGACAAAATCATATGAATTAGAAAAAGAAAATGTGCTGGATCTATATAGTAGTGTAGTTAAGACAATAGCTGACGAGCTAAATATTGTTTTGTTGCCTGAAGAATCGCAACGATTGAGGCAATCGAGAGTTGTCAATCCAGAGGCCTATGAAAATTATTTGCGTGGAAGAGTTAACCTGGCATTTTTACGACCTGATGAAGTCAAATCAGCCGAAGAACATTTTCTTAAAGCAATTGAGATCGATCCCGAGTTCGCGCCTGCTTATGCAGGATTGGCCGGAGTTTGGGTGGTTCGAAAACAATTGTTCAATGCCGATGCCAAGATCGTTGACCCTAAGATCAGTGAATATATTAATCAATCCTTCCGTTTGGATAGTGCTGATGCAGAAACATGGCGTTGGTATGCAGCTAAACTGGGATATGAATATGATTGGACGGGTGCCATTTATTCATTAGAGCGGTGTCTGGAATTGAATCCGAATTTTGCCGAGGCTCACGCATTTTATGCACATTATATGATGTTCCAAAGTCAATGGAAAAAAGCATGGCACCATATCGATTTGGCTGTTCAATTAGATCCATTAAATCCATTGATCAAGTTCTTTCGACAGGTAATGCTCATGCACAGTGGTAAGATTGATGAGCTTCGAAAAGTAAATGGACCAGTTCCATTCCCTATTTATGCCTACGAGCAAAAATATGATAGTGCCATAGCAAGTTTAAAAGTTCAAATGCTATCGTATGGTCTAGGTGAAATGAATAACTTCGTTGATAGTATATATTCATCAACAGACTTTAAAACCACTTTAAATTTAACTGCGGATTCTTTGGGGGCATTGAGTAAGTCAAGACCTGTTCAACTTATGCTCATTCTTTTATTATACATCAACGCAGAAAATGTCCAGCAGGCACTGTATTGGTTGGAACAAATGTACATTCGGAAAGATCCGAATCTACCTTATTTTGGAATCAAAGGGCCATTGAATAAATCCTGGATACAGAAAGAACCCAGATTTATTGAAATTATGGAACGAATCAATCTACGCTGAAAAAATTGGAGTCTTGATAGGATAATTCTGTCTCACCAAACAAATTATCCCAATCAAATTTAAGGATGTGGTAATGGGATCAAAAATACCAAAGAGAAGTACCTGACGATATCATCTGAGCCCGTCAAAAATACGATATCGTTATACGTTCTTATATTGAGTGCTATGAGATCAATATCGCGACGCTCAATGATAAGTATGGGCATATTCTGGTTCTCCTCTCCTAGCAGTTCAATAATCTGTTTCCGAGGCCGCGGAAAATCAATATAGGTTATTTCGAGTTTCTGTTTAATTTCAGGATAATACTTCAACACGCCTTCTAGCATGGCATTAAATGGACAATAGTATAGCTGATTTTCTGGTTTTAATCGGCTATCTGTAAAATTAGAATTAAGAAGGAAGAGTTTATCCAATGCCGTTCCAGAATGTCTCCTGGTTTTTATCAATTGCATGAGCTTCTTTCTTTGTAGAAGGTCAGGTGTCTCAACCGTTGAAGAAGTTCCTGAAAAAGTACTGCATGTCTGGGGCGTGTTTGTTTTATGCTGCTGAGGTACGGCGTTTGATAAAATCATCAGAAAAAAAGAAACGTTATTATGTGCAAATGGAATTCCATTGGTTAATATTTAAAGTGTTATTTAATACAGAATATCAGATTGCCAGCAATGACAACCAAGCAAGTTGTCATTACCGACTATCCTAACATTACTAAAAACTTAATGTAGCCGCCCCTGATTTAATGGCATCATGTATCGCTATTGATCCCACAATTTTTACGCCTTCAATCAGATCTTCGGCAGAATATCCTCTTACCTTGGCACAGGGTGGACACACACAGATGGAGCTCCCGCTATCAAACACTTTTTGAATCATCTGCATCATGGTTGGATCTTCAGGATTTAAGTGAACCTTGTCTGCAGCGCCTTTACGCACCCAGTCAACACCGGAGCTGGCAAGAAATACGGTAAGGTCAAGGCCGGCATTCAAGCCACCATTGGCAATACTCCATGCTACCGAAGCGCGTTCATCATCCAATCCGTGGGTGATTACTACTACTAATTTTTTTTTGTCATTCATCGTGTAAAAATTTATTGGTTAAAAATTATTATTAAAAAACTGTTTAGATATTTTACTGCTTATGGCCAGGCGTATAAACATGGAGACTGATGGCTGACTCTTTAAAAGGATTTCCTACGGAGTGATAAGCAAGCGAATCATCAATGTAAGCCATACCATCTTTTTTAAAGGTACTTTCTGCCAACGCGTTTTTTTTATTGTCAATGCTGTACCGCTTTTCATTAAGACTTCCATGTAACACCTTAAACACACATCCTCCTTTAGCATGGCCGTGGATGTTACTTTCGTCACCCGGTCTCCAATGGATGAGTACCACTTTCAGTAAATCATTTTGAACGAGAACATGCTTGCAGGTTGAATTTATTTTGAATTGTTTTATCGCGTCACTTTTCAGTGATCTCATTTTTTGCAACACCGGCATAAACTGCAATGCATTATAGGGACAATAGGTGGTGTAAAATGTTTTATATAAATCGTAACAAACCGATTTTAGATTGGGGATTGTGCCCCGCATCATTTCATCAATGGCATCGCTCGTCAATAAGTTGAATTTGGCGACACTTGTTAAAGTGGTAATGGCATGATTGAACGAAGGGGGGGTATGGTCGGGTATATTCCTGACGAACAGGAATGGATCGATACTTCTTACATTGTTTCGTTTTGTGTTTTCAAATGTTGAGTGTGTTGCTTCCATGTCTTTGTGTTTTGATAATACAAAGGACAGGAATTGGAAGGCCTCAACTTTTGCTTAGCAGTCCATCTTATTGACTGAAAAGTTCAACCTTATAGAAATTGACCACGACTAGCTCTTTTTATACTCGGTAGGGTTGATTCCCATAATATTTTTAAATGCCCGGCTAAAGTGAGACAGATCTTCAAAGCCCGAATCAAAGGCTACTTGTGTAATACTCATTTTAGTATTGGATATTAAGTTTGCGGCGTGATGCACTCTCCTTTTGAGGAGCCATTTGCCCGGCGCTTCCTTAAAAGATTGCTGAAAATCCCGTTTAAAGGTGGAGAGGCTTCGATGAGATAATTCCGCATACTCCTCCATCTTTAAATTAAAGCAGAAATTTTTTTCCATGATGTGATGAAGGGATGGCTTATCCTGAATAGCCACTTGGGTAAAGTAGCCCGTAAGTACAGGATCGCTATTCATCAGGGTAATGAGTAACTCCTTTAACTTGAGAACCAGGATATGATCGGGTGGACGGTTTTGACCTCGGAAGTAAGTAAGCATAGAATGAAAATATCCTTCCAGAAAATCAGAGGGCTGAACTTCAAAAGCAGTGTTTTCATACGCGTCTTTTGAAGAAGAAAGCGATATTTTTCCTTTTACTTCATGATAGGTTTCCTTAATTAGATCATCAGAAAGAAAAAATCCCAGCATGCAATACTCGTCATCAAAATATTGATGAATCACTTCCGCCCCCTTTTTAAAATACAAAGTCTGGCCAGGTACCAGCGTCCATTCGCCATTCATTGTCTTATAGGTTTTCTTACCACTTAATACATGTACCAAATAATCATTTCTTGAAAAAATACCAATATGTTCAGCATCGATAGGACAGGTGTATTCCAAACACACGGTCTCGTTAAATTCAAAACGATTGAAATTCAGGTTCTCCTTTACGATCTTATAAAAGTTCAGCATGATGCCTGATAAATTTAAATTTTAAGTTACCATTTTTTAAAAAATTTTAAAAACTAAAACTACTACTAGGTCAGGTGATGCGGAGTTGCTTACGTGTTGTACACAACAAATGACGGATGTCAAATTCATAACTGCTTACCGAAAAAGGTACGGTTGTTATGCTTTTTTTATGCTGAAGAGGGATGATTAATAGGGCTTCTCCCCCATGTAATTTCCCGATGGACTATAATTGGCAACGATCAGTATTGAGCCGTCTTTACAAATTGCTTTCCCAATGCCAACGTGCGTGGTAGATTTCCAGACCATCTGCGTGTAATGACCGGTTTTAAACCAGTTGTTATTCGTCAACGGCCCGTATTTATACTCCTTGATTTCGCTGTACCAGCTCTCACTGGCATTCTTTACAGTATACTCTTCCCCACCACCCCAGAAAATATTTTCGCCATGTTTCTGTGCCCAAGGGCCCGAGCCAGGTCGGTGCTCCAGCTTGCAATTACTTGATAGATGATTGGCCCATGCCTGCGCATAGCGTGCCAGTTCAGTTGACCATTGCAGTGCTGGCGATCCAACATCGTCCCGTACTTTATTATGATAATCAAGTGCTATCTGTGCCTCTTCCTGTGACACACTGGAACCCGTGCTGGATGGAACAGACTGTGCTATCAAAGAAGGTATACTAAGTAAAAATGTAATAACAATGAGAATGCCTTTCATGGAAGTTAATGTTTCTATTCACTTCTTAACAAATTACAAACCTGATAACGCTCATCATGGGTATCCTGATATACGGCATCCAGTAATTTAATCACCTGGTTGATCCCAATTCTTTTTGCCCATTCAAATGGACCATAGGGATAGTTAGTTCCTAATTTCATGGCCAGATCAATATCTTCGCGTGAGGCAGTGCCTTCTTGCAGCGTAAAATAGGCTTCGTTGATAATCATGCAAATCACCCTTGGAGTAACGAACCCAACACGATCTTCTACACAAACAAAATCCGTTTTCAGTTGCTCACAAATCTGCTGTAAATGCGCTTCACTTCCCTTCGAAACTATAGCGACTTCCAACAAAGTGCGATTGACAAAAGTGGGCATGCCGCAAAATCCAAAAAATAAATCATGCTTTCCGGTATCGAATGGGGTGATCAGATTTGAGAGCGAATTAAAAACTGAATTAATAAAGACGGGATTCTTATATTGATCATAGTTGGGGAGGTCGTCACGCGATGGATTAAAATCAAAGACCACATCCACATCCACTAAATTCTTCCCTGCTTCAAATATTGACTCTGCTAAAATATAGGCATGTGATTCTCCGAACTTATCTTTCAGCTCTTCCATTTGTAACACATTGCCAATGGTTAGGATTTTCATAGGATTATTCAGAAACTATTGTCTTGCTTCATTGCCAAGAGCAATTTGATTTTCGATATTTGATCAAAAGTAACACACTGTCCTTTATGTCAAAAGAAGTTATCTACTCCGCCAACGCTCCCGAACCGATTGGTCCCTATAGTCAAGCCATCAAAGTCGGGTCCATGTTATTTGCTTCCGGCCAGATTGCCATTCAAAAATCTACTGGAAAGATGATCACCGACAACATTACGGACGAAACCAACCAAGTGATGGCCAACCTGGGCGAAGTATTAGTCGCTGCCGGAATGGACTTTTCACATGTGGTGAAGTGCACCATCTTCTTAAAGGACATGAATCAGTTTCCAAAGGTCAATGAAGTTTATGGTAAGAATTTTAATTCCAATCCTCCCGCACGAGAAACCGTTGAGGTAAGCCGACTGCCTAAAGATGTGAATGTGGAGATTTCCTGTATTGCCGTGAAATGAAATGATCGAATTCTATAAAACAAGAGAGGGTCGAAGCCCTCTTTTTTCGTTGCTATAATCCCTATTAACCCTTCTTTACCTCTTTCGCCCACATATCGTTGAGGGTTACTGTGCGGTTGAATATCAATTTATCCATAGAAGAATCCTGATCTAAGGTAAAATATCCTTTGCGCAAAAACTGGAATCGCTCATCGCCAACAGCGCTTTTAATAGAAGGTTCTGCAAAAACGTTCTGCAGAATCTGAAGGGAGTTGGGATGCAGGTATTCTTTAAAGTCACCTTCCATGTCGCCCACGTTTTCAACCTTGAAGAGCCGGTCGTATAAGCGGACTTCAGCGGTTACTGCGGTTGGGATGCTTACCCAATGAATCGTGCCTTTTACTTTCAGTCCGGAAGTATCCGAACCGCTTTTGCTTTCGGGAACATAGGAACACCGAAGCTCGATCACCTTACCTGAATCATCTTTGATCATTTCTTCACATTTAATAATATAAGCGCTCTTCAACCGAACCATCTCACCAGGTGCCAGTCGGAAATACTTTTTTGGAGGGTTCTCCATAAAATCTTCCTGTTCGATATAAAGCTTATTGGTGAATGGAATCTCCCGGTTACCAGAGTCATGATCTTCCGGATTGTTTTCACCCGGTAGCATTTCTGATTTTCCTTCCGGATAATTGATGATCACCACTTTCAGCGGATCAAACACTACCATTCTTCGTAACGCGATTTTGTTGAGGTGCTCACGCACACAAAACTCCAGCAATCCAACATCAATCAGATTTTCGCGTTTCGCCACGCCAATCTTATCACAAAAATCACGAATGCTTTCCGGAGTGTATCCTCGTCTGCGCACGGCACTTAATGTTGGCATGCGTGGGTCATCCCAACCGCGCACATGACCTTCATTAACCAATTGTAGAAGCTTACGTTTGCTCATTACCGTATAGGTCATGTTTAAACGAGCGAATTCATATTGCTGCGAAGGATAGATCTCCAGCTTTTCAATAAACCAATTATACAAAGCGCGGTGCGGAATAAATTCCAGTGTGCAAATGCTGTGGGTAATATTTTCGATGGCATCACTTTGACCATGTGCAAAATCATACATCGGATATATGCACCAGGCATCACCTGTACGATGATGATGGGCATGCTTGATGCGATACATGAGAGGATCGCGCATGTGCATGTTGGGATGAGCCATATCTACTTTTGCGCGCAACACTTTCTCCCCGTCTTTATACTTTCCAGCACGCATCTCACTGAATAACCTCTGGTTCTCTTCAACAGCGCGATTACGATAAGGACTGTCCGTTCCAGCCTGGGTAGGTGTGCCCTTCAGTCTGGCAATCTCTTCGCTGCTGCTGTCATCCACATAAGCCAACCCTTTATTGATGAGGACAACTGCAAATTCATATAACTTTTCGAAATAATCCGAAGCATATAATTCTTGTGCCCATTCAAATCCCAACCACTTAATATCATTCTTAATTCCCTCGACATATTCTGTTTCTTCTGTAACAGGATTGGTATCGTCAAAGCGGAGATTAGTTTTGCCTCCATATTTCAATGCCAGGCCAAAGTTGAGACAGATGCTCTTGGCATGCCCCATATGCAGATAACCATTAGGCTCTGGTGGGAATCGGGTAATGATATTTTTATATATTCCTGCCTTCAGGTCATTTTCGACAATCTCTTCCAGAAAATTCAAGCCTTTTTCGTCTGCCATTGGATGTATTTTAAAAGCTGCAAAGTTAGGAAGGGATTTGGATTCACGGGAATAAATTACGCCTTGCTCAGAAACAATAACTGATGCATCCGATTGAAATTTGATGTGTTACAAAGGGCAAATCATCTTACCTTTGCAATCCATTCAATTTATTAATAATGAAAGAAGTACGTGTTCGATTTGCCCCAAGTCCAACGGGTGGCCTTCATATCGGGGGGATTCGAACAGCCCTTTATAACTACCTTCTGGCACGTCAAAACAAAGGCACCATGATCCTTCGCATTGAAGACACGGATCAGGGAAGATTTGTGCCTGGAGCAGAAGAATACATCATCCAGTCACTTGCCTGGGTAGGGATCAAAATTGATGAAGGTCAGGGCGTTGGAGGACCATATGCTCCCTATCGTCAATCCGAACGGAAAGAAATCTATAAAAAATACGCTCAACAATTGATTGATAATGGGCATGCCTATTATGCCTTTGACACTGCCGAGGAATTGGAAGTCATGCGCGAAAAATTGAAGTTAGCAGGGTCAGACAATCAACAGTATGGAATTACCACCCGCAATCTGATGCGTAATTCTTTAACGATTGACAAACCAGATGTAGATTCACTGCTCCGTTCCGAAACTCCGTATGTCATCCGGTTAAAGGTTCCTGAAAACGAACAAATCCATGTAAATGATTTGATTCGTGGCGAAGTGATTGTAGACTCTTCTCAGATTGATGATAAGGTGTTGATGAAATCAGATGGAATGCCAACGTATCATCTTGCCAATGTAGTGGATGATTATCTTATGAAGATATCACATGTGATCCGTGGTGAAGAGTGGCTGCCATCAGCACCCCTTCATGTACTGTTATATCAATTTTTCGGGTGGCAAAATGAAATGCCCCAGTTTGCCCACTTGCCATTATTGCTAAAGCCAGATGGAAATGGAAAACTTAGCAAGCGCGATGCGGATAAAATGGGCTTTCCTATTTTTCCGCTCAATTGGACTGATCCAAAATCCGGTGAAATTTCAGAAGGGTATAAAGAGTCTGGCTATTTACCAGAGGCATTGATTAATTTCCTCGCTTTTCTTGGATGGAATCCAGGTACCACGCAGGAAATTTTTTCAATGGAACAATTAATTACGGCCTTTTCAATCGATAGAATTGGCAAAGCAGGCGCCAGGTTTGACATTCAAAAAGCCCAATGGTTCAACCAGCAATACCTGAAAGCAAAGACCGATGAAGAACTCGCAGATTTTTTGCTTGATTCGTTAGACAAAGAACAAATCACCTGCACCCGGGAAATGGCCGTCAAAATTTGTAATGTAATGAAAGAGCGTGTTACCTTTCCACAGGACTTTTGGCTTCAGGGTAAATTTTTCTTTCACGCCCCTATAACATTTGATGAGAGTGTTATATCCAAAAAGTGGAATAACGATGCCGTGAAAGTATTACATGCATTCTCCATGGAAGTTGATAAGGCTACTGGCTTCTCTGCTGAAATCGCTAAATCGTTACTTGAACAAGTGACCGCCAGCCTGGGTATCAGTTCTGGAAAAATATTACAAGCCCTACGGGTAACCCTAACCGGTGGAGCTTCTGGTCCGGACCTTATGATGACGATGGAAATCATAGGCAAGAAAGAAGTATGCCGAAGAATTAATCATGCCCTCGCAACTTTAAAAATACATGCATCATGAATAAACGATCTGATAAGCCCAGCAAAAAACAAGGCAAGCCAAGAGTTCACAAGGAACTCAGCGGATTTGAAGTGTCGATCGATCAATTTGGAGAATTGAAATCAAATATGCCCATCGAAAAGCTAAATGACTTTCTGAACGAAAATGTCGATGACAAAAAACTCGCTGAGCGCGAGGATTACGAAGAGATGAAAAAGCCTAGAAAAAAAAAGAAATAAGTTCGTCCGCCTAATCTATAGATTCGGTCTCTTCAACTTCATGACAAGTCAATCTCATGCGCATATCTAAAGCCCTGTTACTTATCTCATTCTTCTCTTGCTATAATGCGCTTTCACAGCAAATGTGGAGTGAAGAACTAATAATCACTCCTGAAACGTCAAATTTTGTGAAGACATCCTCACATGATGATGTCATGAAGTTTTTTAGCGCCATCCAAAACAAAAGCAAGAATGTTCATGTATTTTCTATGGGCAAAAGCCTTGAAGGGAAAGATATACCTGTAGCTGTTCTGTCAAATAAAAATATTCAAACTGCCGATCAGGCGAAAGCTAGCGGCAAACCGGTGGTCTATATTCAGGGCAATATTCACGCGGGAGAAGTAGATGGAAAAGAAGCCATCATGATGCTGATGCGGGAAATCTTATTGGGTGACAAAGGATATTTACTGGATAACCAGATTATCTTATTTGCTCCCATTTATAATACCGACAGCAACGACAGGATGGAAAAAGGAAGAAGACCTTCCCAGGAGGATAGTCCGCAAGAAGTAGGGCTTCGTGAAAATAGTCAAGGCCTTGATCTGAATCGTGATGGAATGAAAATGGAAGCACTGGAGACAAACGCGCTTTTTAAGAATGTCATTCTTCCTTGGGATCCCCAGCTATTTGTGGATTTGCATACCACCAATGGCACATGGCATGGTTACTCTTTAACATGGGCACCCAGCTATCATTCGGCTGGACAACGTGGCCCTTACGATTTTGTGAATAACAAAATGCTCCCCGAAATCACCGCTAATGTCAAGGAGAAATACGATTTATCTATCGGGCCTTTCGGCGATTTTTATTTACGGGAAGGATGGCCTCCAAAAAATTTCTATACCTACAATCATCACCCCCGATATCTGGTTAACCAGTTTGGTCTTCGCAATCGCATGGCTATTCTAAGCGAGTCCTTTGCTCATGAACGGTTCTACCAGCGCATCCAATCAACGTATTCTTTTGTCCTTGAAATTCTTTTGTATACTCATCAGCATAGTAGAGAGATTGTTGACATTAATAAGAAAGCGGAAGACGAAGCGCTTCGACTTGCCCTTGATGGTGCTGGGAAAAATACAAAGGGCTTGCGTTTCAAAATGATGCCCCAAGATACTCTTCATGAATTCCGAGCGTATGATTACGTTAATAGAACCAAATCAGACGGAACATCCGATTGGTTACGTACCGGAAAAATTTCAACATTTGATCCTGTGATATACTATGCAAATTTTGTATCCACCATAGAAAGCACTATTCCAAATGGCTATATTATTCCAGCTGCTTTTTCATCATTAGCTCAAAATCTTATTCTACATGGCGTAAACGTAAAGGTTCTTGCTAAAGCACAGACCTTCGATGGCCAAGTCTTTCAAATTGAGAAAATAGAAAATGCCCGACAGTCTTTTCAAGGTCATGCCATGGCTCAGGCGGAAGGAAAGTTTATTTCAGTTAAGCGAAAGTATAAAACTGGTGACTATATAATTGATATGAACCAGCCTCTCGCCAATCTTATTTTCTATTTATTAGAACCCCAATCTGATGACGGCTTACTTGCATGGAATTTTCTGGATGAATATCTGCAAAAGCAACTGTCAAACAACCAAACAATAGAATATCCCGTATTCAAGTATATTAAATAAAAAAATATGGCCTCATCTCATGTTATTGATTACCAAATAAAAGGAGAAAGCATTCAAATCGTTGAAGTGGAACTTGATCCGGGTGAAACCGTGATAGCAGAAGCAGGGGCAATGCTTTTCATGGAAGAAGGAATACAATTTGAAACCAAGATGGGTGACGGCTCAAATCCAAGCCAGGGACTTTTCGATAAATTACTTTCGGCCGGAAGTAGATTGCTAAGTGGCGAGTCGCTATTCCTTACTCATTTTACTAATCGTGGCAGTAAAAAATCAAAAGTAGGGTTTTCGGCCCCTTATCCCGGTACAGTAATACCGGTTGATTTAGCGAATAGTCCCAAGAATGAATTAATCGTTCAAAAAGATGGATTTCTATGCGCTGCATTTGGTACTAAATTGTCCATCGTTTTTAATAGAAAAATCGGTGCTGGTCTTGTTGGTGGTGAAGGATTCATTTTGCAAAAACTTGAGGGAGATGGGAAAGCGTTTGTTCACGCAGGTGGCACCGTTATAGAGCGCACTTTACATAATGAAACACTTCGCGTGGATACCGGGTGTGTAGTAGCCTTTGAATCGCAGATCGATTTTGACGTTGAGAAATCAGGAAGTCTACGGTCCATGGTATTTGGTGGGGAGGGTATTTTCCTTGCCACATTGAAAGGAAGTGGTAAAGTATGGTTACAGTCTATGCCTATCAGAAAATTAGTGCAAGCACTATCACCCTATGGGGCAAACCGTGCTAAGGAAGGCAGCTCAATTCTGGGAAGCTTTCTGGAATAATTCCTTTCTTAATTTAGGGAATACAGCGGGGACATCCTTCTTATAAGATAAGTATAAATCTCCATATTGCCTGATCAGCTTTGTCTCCTCGAAGTATATGCCAACAGGAAGGTATATCAAAATACACGCTACCGAAATTAGTGTGGATAATATTGGGCTAAAAAGAAAATAACCCACTACAATTAAGATGGTGCCGCTGTAAATCGGATGTCGTACATGCTGTAATATACCTTTCCTGGTGAAGTTGCTGACCTCTTCATTAAATCCTATAAAAGATGTTATTTGATATTGGCGGAATGACAGATAAATGATAATAACGCCTATGCCTACCAATGATAAACCTAGGATATCCGTCAATCCGTTGGGGTCAAAAAGCAATACTGGAGAAAATGACTGACTAATAAATAACAATAACACAAGACCAATAATTGAAATCATAGAATAAACAATTCGATAGAATCGGTAATGTTTTCCTAAAATTCGCTCAAAGAATGATTTAACACGGGATGTTGCCAACCCGCTGTGAATAATAAAATATAAAACCCAAAGCCCAGCAAATATCAGGTAGCTAATCATTAGATAAATGTAATCGGTATCATTAAATTAATCTTAGGAAAAGATTAAAACTGTCTAACTTAGAAGGTATTATTTAAGAATAATTGTGATAAGAATTGGTCTTATTAAAGAAGGTAAAAATCCACCTGATAAGCGTGTTGCATTTACACCCTCTCAGGCAGAGGAAATTGAACAGCGTTACCCTGAAGTAAAGATTGTATGCCAGGCAAGTGAAGAGCGCTGCTTTAAAGATGAAGAGTATAAAGAGATTGGCATTGATGTTGTTCAGGATATTAGCGATTGCGATATTCTGTTCGGGATTAAAGAAGTTCCCATCGACAAACTGGTTGAAAATAAAACTTATCTTTTCTTTTCACACACGATTAAAAAACAACCCTACAATCGAAAGCTTTTACAGGCTATTCTTAAAAAGAATATCCGACTAATTGATTATGAAGGGCTGAAAGATACACAAGGAAATAGGCTGGTGGCTTTTGGTCGCTTTGCGGGAATAGTCGGTGCCTACAATGGACTATTGGCATATGGGAAGCGATATCATCGGTTCCAATTAAGGAGAGCCTTTGAGTGCTTTGACATCAACGACCTGAAACTCGAAATCAGAAATGTAAAGTTGCCCCCCATTAAGATTGTACTTACCGGTGCTGGCCGGGTAGCAAAAGGTGCGATGGAAACATTGGATACCGCTGGCATTAGAAAAGTGAGTCCCTCTGATTTTCTTATGAAAGATTTCTACGAACCGGTTTATGTGCAACTAAGCAGTGCCGATTATCATACTCGGATAGAAGGGGGTC
>JAHEMS010000325.1 GCA_024643595.1 Bacteroidota bacterium | reverse complement strand
CACCTTCGCCTGGTGTTGGGAAAAAATCATTGCAACGGCCTTTCCGATGCCCATTGATGAACCCGTAACAATGATCACTTTTCCTGCAAAGTATTTCATTTTGAAAATTTCATTTTCGGGTTGTGATGGATCGAGAAAAGATCGTTGGAGAGGGCCATAATAAGGTGGGTCATGATTGCCACTAAAATACTTCCTGTGGAAATAGTAACGTAACAAAGCAGTAATCCATAAGGAAAAGTTCCAATCGTTTCCCCCGCGCCCTTAGGAATATGGGTAGTTGAATAAAGTGCGATGTTAATAGCTGCCGCTGGCCAAAATCCAAAAGTTGCATAACATAAAAACAACAGTACTCCCCGAAATAAAAATTCGTAGGCTATCAAATAAGCAGCCCAGGAAATAACATTAATCAGTAAAACCCGGGGTGTCCATAGGGCTACCCGCATCTGCGGATAATCCTTAAGCCGTTCTGCTTTATTCGTAGCAAAATAATTCAATAACAGTATCAAGGCACCCATGATAATTATATAAATCAAGGATTGCTTTGACTCATTAAAGTTCACTCCAAGATCATTGATCGTGTACTCAGTGGTGTTAAAAATCACGAGGGCGGGAATAACCCCTAAAAAAAACACTCCGGTTAACTTCTGAAAAACCACATAGTTTATCCAGGCCTTTTCCTCATTTGTCCTGGCAAATAATCTCGCCTTGACCGTTGGATTTATGGCTATGAACCAATAAAAGGAAAAGCAGGCGGATACAAGAAAGATGGCAATTACAGATGCCTCGTATTCTGGATTCCAATCAAAAAAAGTGTTCATAATGTTCCGCTACTAATAGATAATACGTCCTTCTTCATTCGTGATTTTTCCTGGCTATTCTACAATAATGTCATACTTATCGAGCAGCCCCACTACTCCTTTCCATGAAAACTTCGCTTTCTTCATTTTGTTTTTCTCAGGATCGATTGAATAGTTGCTGGCCGTACGAAAATCAACCCCGATGAGTATCGAGTTTTCAAAAGTAGCCCTCGTTAAATCACAGGTATCAAATCTTGTGTTTGTCAAATCTGCCTCAGAAAATTCAACTTCCTCCAGCTTACATTCGCTAAAAATAGTCCCCTTAATTTTTAGTTTATAGAACGATGAAAAATTTAAGAGGCAGCCATGAAATGAAAATGATAGTAACATCGTATTGCACTCATCGAAACGTAATCCTAAAAGCTTGCAATTCACAAACCGTACGTCTTTAAAAGAAGACCCCTTCAATTTCGCCAAACTGAAATCACAATCTTCAAAAGAACATTCCGAAAAACTTATTTCATGGAGATTACATTCCGAAAAGTTGCAATTTTTAAAAATACAGTTTTCATACTCAACCTTGTTAATTATATTTTCCCTGAACGAGAATCCTTCATATTTCTTGCCTTCGATGTACGATGGATTCATGCCGTTATTTGACTGGTGGAAGATTACTTTTTACCCGGAGCAATTTGCTCAAAATAAAACACTCCGTTTTTATTTCCAATCACAATATCCAAATAGCCGTCTTTATTTACGTCTTCCGTCACAAACTGAATGCCCACGCCTGATGTGTCATCGATCAGGTGCTTAATCCACACCGGTTTATTTTTTCCGTCTTTTAATAATTCAAACCAATACAACACGGCTGGCTCAAGCCCACCCGGCCCTCTTCCCTGGTGTGAGTAAAATCGCTTGCCTGTGATCAAGTCTGGAAGACCATCCTTGTTTACATCCTGCAAAACGAGACTGTGTGATTCAGAAAACGTACTGTCGATGGTGTGTGTGACGAAGGAGCTTTTCTGGTCTTTATCAAAAACCTGTTCATACCACCACAAACCATATTCATGGGCTGATGAAGAAACCACATCCGCGTCACCATCACCATCAAAATCATAAGTGATCATTTGCGCGCATGATTCACCCAGGTCTGCTTCATGAAATTTCCAGGGGTACGTCTTGATGTCTTTAGGCGCTTCCCACCAACCCCCTCTAATTATCACATCGTTAATTCCGTCTCCATTAATATCGCCCCAGCCCAAACCGTGTGCAAACAAGCCAATGCCTTTCGCGTTAAGTTCACTGATTGGAGTTTTCTTCCAGGTAACTTTTTTATTTTTTACAATGGCTTTCGTCCAGGCCATTTGCCCAAGCTTTTCGTTACCAAATACCAAATCCATTTTTCCGTCTCCATCCACGTCCACCATCATAGGCGATTCATTGGAAGCGATGGAATCAATCAGGTTTCTCTTCCAAAGCGTTTCCTCGCCTGCCGGGTTTTCCAACCAATACACTTCCCTGCCGGGAAAATCAAAACAGATAAGGTCCACCCAGCCATCTTCGTTGACATCCGTAGCAAAATTTAAAAATGAATCGCTGTATCCTTTGGTGTAATAGAATTTCTTGTGCTTCCAGATGTCGTGAGGCTTCCAGTCCGGAGCCTCAAACCAACGGGCACCGGCTATGATATCCGCTTTACCATCTTTATTCACATCGGCTACTGTCGCTGCCTCCGTATAGAACTCGTCCCACAAATGATATTTTTTGAAGCGTACATCGTTACCGGCTATCTGGGCAACAACCCCCTGGCAGATGATGATTAGCAATCCTGCCACGATGGGCACTGACTTTGTTTTTTTCATAGTGAAAATAATTCCATTATAAGGAAACTGTTCTATTGTTATTGATATGAAAATGGCTACCAGGTTAGTAAATAATTGACCAGCAAATTAAACTGTTGTTGCGATAAGGTGCTACCAAAATGATCAGGCATGATGGTATACCGTGATGGCGTTTGCAAAGCGATGTTGTTTTTTGCAATTGAAAATTCTTTGCCGCTTAAGTCGCCAAAAATTACTACTGCCCCTTCTTCCCTACGGAATATTCCCGACAATACTTTTCCATCTTTCAGGTTGATCGTATAATTCCTGAAGGCTTCTGAAATATTTCGGTTGGGGTCAAGGATTTTTTCCGCCAATGCTTCTGCGCCACGCTTGCCAATGCCATGAAGTTGAGGCCCGATGCCTGACATGGTATATTTTTTATGACATACATTGCAATTGGCATTATAAATCATCGAACCTGAGTCAAGTTGTGCGGTCGAGGTTTGCCTGAATTGCTTGAATGCCTGCACGCGTTCATCAATCAAGGTTTGTCTTTCAGTACTGATGGGCTCTATGTTGGCAATTAGCTGATCATATTCCACACGTTGTTTTTCTGAAATAGCCGAGAGGATTCGTTCTTCCACGCGGGGGTCAATTAACGTACGTGACATAAATACACCGCTTTTCACCTGGTTAAACAAAAGGTCTTTACCTTCAGCTGATCCCGCCAAGGCGGCCGCTATGCTGGCTTCAAGATCAGCTGGTACCTTTTTCACATTGATCAACACTTCGTTTACTGCTTTCCCAGGTGATTCGCCTAATATGGAGACGACTCTTTTCTTCAAGTCATTGGATGTTGCTTCAGATGATAATAGCTGTGCCGCAATATCCAGTGTGCTTTTGTCCGGAGAAATTGTCAACAGCGACTTCATCGCGTTAGCTTTTAAATCTACGTCAACTTTTTCCCGTTGTAAAAACGCGCTTAGCGCCTGTACCGTTGATTGGATTTTGTAATCCCCAGCCAACTGAATGGCAAAACTTTGCTGTGATCTAATTTCATTGGTAACGGAATCATAGGATGCCGGGTAAATGTTAAACAGGCTTTCCGCTATTTCGCGGCCCCATGTTTCCATGAGGTTGGCTTGTGCATTTCCACCACGCTGACCGAGTCCGTCTCTAATGCCTTTGAAAATCTGTGCGTTGGATTCCACATCATCGCTCATTTTCGCCTGGGCCTTTTGAATCACTCCCTCCAATTCTTTTGCGGGGACAAATCGGGCAATTTGCTGATAGGCCAATTGAGTTTTGCTTTTCGGCATTGTGCTCGTTGCCATATATTTGTCGAGGAACAAGGCCGCCTCTGACGAAGGTACATCAACCAACGTGCCCGCTATATATCCTGCTTCTTCTGCACTCCATTCGTTTACTGCAACCTGTTTCATGAGTTGGTTATCGCGTAGGAGATTTCTTAATATCAACCGTGACGTGTATACAAGGTGGGTGTCGTTGGCCGGTGTTGATTGCAATAGGGACAGGATTACTTTTACTGATTCCATTTCAGGATAATCCGTCAACAATTCTACGGCGGCACGTTGCACGTGCGGATCGGTGTCACTCAGCGCGCTTCCTATTAATGGATGAAATTCCTCCTTCGCATTCTTCCACTCCCTTAAAATCCTAAACGTATGCAAGCGCACCATCGGTGAAGCGTGTGATAATGATTGTTTCAGAATTGCTTCATCCAAACCATTCAAACGGTATAACACCCAAAGTGAATTACTATACTTTTCAGGACTTGTGTCTTCGGCATTTAATGCCTGCTTCAGTGGTTCAATGCCAGCCTCACCTACACGATCAGCAATCTGATCTGCGGCAGCCATGCGGGTAGTGATGTTGTTATTATCAAAGGTGTTTATCAATTCCTGAATGTTGGATGCGGTTAAATCAGGTACATCATTATGGTCGCCTTTGTAGGTAATGCGCCAGATTCTCCCCCGCATTTTATCACGCTTGGGATGACCTAGCGGAACTTCATAGTGCCCTATGATCGCGTTATAAAAATCAGCTACATAAAGCGCCCCATCCGGGCCAAGTTTAATATTCACCGGCCTGAACCAAGGATCAGCGCTTTTGATAAAATCTATTTCAGATTTTCCCACCGGAGAAGAGCCTTCATTCTTCCAGGTATAGCGGTGAACACGCGAACTGACTGCGTCACCAATAAAGAAATTCCCCTGAAACTCCTTTGGAAATTTTTTGTCACCATAGTAAGCAATTCCACAAAGCGCTG
>JAHEMS010000324.1 GCA_024643595.1 Bacteroidota bacterium | reverse complement strand
TGCCCGTTACATTCAGGATTCATTATTAGTGCCCATTCGGGGAAGAGAGTGCTCTTCACAACAAATGCCAGAGCTTGCGGAAAAATTTCCTACCTATCTTTCTTTTGCACAATCTGATTTGTCATCCATTCTGGGCAGTGATATAAAAAATGCCATGCACTACAATGCAAAAATGTTCTCCAGTGTCATGTTGATTAACGACAATGGAAAATTCACTATCAAACGACTACCGGTTGAAGCCCAGCTTTCTGTAGTTAACGGAATCATCAGCGAAGACCTTGATGGAGACGGAGTGAAAGATATCCTGCTTGCCGGTAATAAGTTTGACGTTGAAGTAGAGACCACTCCGGCAGATGCATCACCTGGTTTATTTATGAAGGGATTGGGAGGTCTTAACTTCAAGTGCACAAAGTCTTTTGAAAGTGGTTTCTTCGTACCCTATAATGTAAAAGACATGGAGCTCGTTAGGGGTAAGGATAAGGTTTCTATTTTAGTCTCGGTAAATAACGAGGGGTTACGCGTTTTCAATGTAACCAGTAAATCAAGGCCGAATAAAAATATGGCCATGAAATAGAACTGTTATAATGGTTCAATCAGATCGCGAGTATTTTTTTTCTGATAAATTTCGATTCCTGATTGGTTGGAGTTTGTGTGCGTGTGTTTTTCTCTTCTTGATGGGTTCCTGTCAAAAAAATGAGCCAGCAGAATTTTCTAACCGATTGGTAGCGGCAAGCAGTCCATACCTGAGAGAGCATGCTGATAATCCCGTGGATTGGTATGAGTGGGGGAGCGAGGCGCTTGATAAAGCGAGACTGGAGGATAAGCCAATCATCATCAGCATCGGATATGCCTCATGCCATTGGTGTCATGTGATGGAGGAAGAATCTTTCATGGATACCGCTGTAGCCAGGGTGATGAATGAAAATTTCGTGTCTATTAAAATTGACCGAGAAGAGCGACCGGACATTGATCAGGTTTATATGACCGCGGCTCAATTGATTTCCGGTAATGCCGGCTGGCCGTTAAATGCATTTGCTTTGCCCAATGGGAAACCATTTTATGCCGGTACTTATTTCACCAAAGATCAATGGTTAAATCTGCTCCAACAGATTTTAACGGCATACCGAGAGGATAATCGAAGTTTAATAAAGCAAGCAGATGCCATTACCAAAGGTATACTCGAAAATGAAGTGATAGAACCTGCTGCTACTGGAACATCAAATGATCATGGTGAAATTTATAAGCGTATTTTTTCCAGTATAGAATCCAAATTGGATGATACGTCAGGAGGGTTGAAGGGCGCCCCGAAATTTCCAATGCCTGTAGTCTGGGAATTTTTGTTACAGGATTATTATTACACCAACAATACCAAAGCTCTTGAAGCCACTACCATTACGTTGAATGCGATGGCCAACGGTGGCATCTATGATCACCTGGGTGGAGGATTTGCTCGATACGGTACCGATGCGAATTGGAAAATCCCACACTTCGAAAAGATGCTTTATGACAATGGTCAACTGGTATCGCTGTATTCGCATGCTTACCAGGTAACGGCTGATCCGGTCTACTCTAAAGTGATATCGGAAACACTTGATTTTATCCACGAAGAATTGACTTCTCCCGATGGTGGCTTTTATTCTTCACTGAATGCGGATAGTGAGGGCGAGGAAGGTACATTTTATGTGTGGACGAAGGCAGAAATAGAAACGGTTCTTGACCGCCAGTCAGCAACTATTTTCAATGAATACTATAGCGTCACCGAAGAGGGCAATTGGGAAAACCAGAAGAATGTTTTATACAGGGAAAGTACGACAGACGATATTGCTAAAAATAATAATGTTTCTGTTGCGGAAGTGGTTCAGTCGCTTGCCGCTGCAAAGGCAAAATTGCTGGAGCGCCGCAATAAAAGAATCCAGCCATCATTGGATGATAAAATATTAACCTCCTGGAACGCACTGATGCTGATTGGATACCTTGATGCGTATTGTGCATTGGACAAACAGCAATACCTGGAGGCGGCTAAAAGCAACGCGCAGTTTCTGAAGAAACACATGTTACAGGAAAACGGGAAACTTTGGCGGAGTTATTCCAATAACAATGCATCCATTGACGCTTTTCTGGATGACTATGCGTTATTGGCCAATGCCTATATTAAACTTTATCAGGCAACTTTTGAAATTGAATGGTTATCCCTTGCGCGTACTATTGCTGACTATGCCATACTTCATTTTCAGGATTCCCAAACCGGATTCTTTTACTATACCCCGGAGGCATCCCAACTGATCGTCAGAAAAATGGAACTGTCTGACCAGGTAATTCCTTCTTCAAATTCTCTAATGGCGGATGTATTATTCAAGTTAGGTCAATACTATTCAGAGGAATCATATCTGGCGATCAGTAATAAGATGCTCAACCATATTTCAAAAGATATGCTGGAAAATGGCCCGTACTATGCTAACTGGGCTAGCCTTTTGGGCAAGGTAAGTTTTCAGCCCTATGAAGTGGCGATTATGGGAAATGAATCTCTTGAGAAGAGCCACGCGTTAATGAAAAACTACCTGCCCGATGTGTTGTTAATGGGAGGCACAGAAGAAAATCTTCCATTGCTTGAAGATAAATTTGTTGCCGATAAAACCATCATCTACGTTTGTCGCGATAAAGTCTGTAAACTTCCGGTGAGAGAAGTGAAAGAAGCACTCCAACAACTCCATACCAAGAAGTAGTCTCTCACGCTGAACTTATCGAAATCCAGCATTTATTTTATCAAGGGCATCCTTTCCTGGATTCAGTGCTTCTTCTCCAAGAGAATTTAATGGTTTGCTTGTCGTGTTGATCGTGTCATGTAAATCTTTGGTGCCAGGATCAATGTATAAAAGACCAGTCAACACGCTTCCTTCAACTCTTGCCTTCTGCAACCGATCAACGGCTATCCTTCGATCAGTAGGATTCCAGGTTGGATTTAACTTGGAAAGATGAATGGTCGATCCATCGTGAAGGGTGACATAGGTATGACTTCCTTCCGGATAGGACACTACAATTTCCTGTTCTTCAGGCACAAAGTCAAAGATCGATGTGACCTCGATATGATCTCTGACGAAATCATAAGATTTCGTTGAACCATTGTTATTATTGAAAGTAACACAAGGTGATACAATATCCAGGAAGGCAAACCCTTCATGCGACAATGCCGCTTTAATGAGAGGCACAAGTTGATCTTTATCTCCCGAGAAACCACGGGCCACAAAGGTAGCTCCTAATTCAAGGGCAAGGGCAGCCAGGTCAATTGCGGGAAACGGATTTTCATTACCTGATTTATTGATCGAACCAAAATCTGCGGTGGCAGAATCCTGTCCTTTCGTTAAGCCATAACATCCATTGTTCATGACAATGTAGGTCATGTTAAGATTTCTTCTAATGACGTGACAAAACTGTCCGAGACCAATGGAAGCGGTGTCTCCATCACCGGATACACCTAAATAAATTAATTCATGATTGGCCATGTTTGCGCCCGTTGTTATAGACGGCATGCGGCCATGCACCGAATTAAATCCGTGGGAGTTGCCAAGGAAGTAGGTTGGTGTTTTTGATGAACATCCAATGCCGGAAAGCTTTGCTAATTTGTGGGGCTCAATAGAAAGTTCATAGCAGGCCTGTACAATCGCCGCGCTGATGCTATCATGACCGCAACCTGCGCATAACGTCGACAATGCCCCCTCATAATCCGACTTTACAAAGCCGACTGCATTTTTAGTTTGCTTGGGATGACGGAAAGTGGATTTTATATAACTCATGGTCAGGTTAATGATTAATTTAAAGAAGTCTCGTGCGTGGGAAGTTGATCTTTGATTTGGTGCAAGATGCTGTCGGCAGTTATGGGCATGCCATCAAAATTCAACACCGAAAGCAACCGGTTGGGATGCAACCCAATTTCATTGATGAGCAGCGAGCGGAATTGTGCATCTCGATTTTGTTCCACGACAAATACCTGCTCAAATTCCTCAAAGAATTTAACCACTTCTTCGTTAAATGGAAATGCCTTAATCTGCATAACATCAAAATGTATATTTTCTGCTGATAGAATATCCATGGCTTCAAGGGTGGAATATTTTGAAGTGCCGAAATAAACAACGGCACGTTTACCTGGAGATTTAGATTTTATAATGTCGGGCTTGGGCATGTAGGTCTTTGCCGTTTCCCATTTTTTTTGCAACCGTTTCACATTTCGAACATACGTATCACCATCTTCCGTGTACTTGGCATATTCATCACGTGATGTGCCGCGTGTGAAAAAAGATCCTTTGGTGGGATGTGTTCCTGGAAGTGTACGGTAACAGATGCCATCATTGTCCACATCAAGGTAGCGACCGTATTTACTAAGCTTTTCCAGTTCTTCTTTGTTTAATACTTTTCCACGATCATAGCGTCGCTCACCGTCCCATTTTAATGGTGGAGACAGATGAGTGTTCATGCCCAAATCTAAATCTGACATAACGATTACCGGTGTTTGCAATCGCTCCGCCAGGTCAAAAGAATCGGCAGTCATTTCAAAGCATTCTGCTGGCGTGCTAGGGAACAGGAGTACATGCTTAGTATCGCCATGAGAGGCATAGGCACACGAAATGATATCGGATTGCTGCGTGCGCGTGGGCATACCGGTAGAAGGACCACCACGCTGCACATTGACTATGACCAATGGAATCTCCGCGAAATAAGCCAAGCCAAGAAATTCTGTCATCAGGGAAATCCCGGCGCCACTCGTAGAGGTGAAGGAGCGGGCTCCATTCCAGTTTGCCCCAATCACCATTCCAATGGCAGCGAGTTCATCTTCTGCCTGAATAATAGCAAAATTGTTTTTGCCGGTTTCCTTGTCTATCCGATAGCGCTTGCAATATTTTTCGAAAGCATTGACCA
>JAHEMS010000323.1 GCA_024643595.1 Bacteroidota bacterium | reverse complement strand
ATTACCTTCAAAATCTTACCATTACTGAAGATTACGCTACCCTTGCTGGCTGCACCCTGGTCATCGAATGTACCCTAGAGGATGTCAACATCAAAAAACAAGTATTCGAAAAGATTGAGCGGGTTATTACTGCAGATTGTCTGCTCACCAGCAATACCTCGGCGATACCCATTAGTATTTTACAAAGTCTTACTACGCTACCAGAATGATTTTTTGGATTGCATTGGGCAGAACCTTCACATACCACCCGATTTCTTGAAGTGATCTGCGGCCAGCATAGCGATGTCGCCAAAGGTGAATTTCTTTACGAGTTGTCACATCATTGGGGTAAAGAACCAACACTCGTCAGAAAAGACATTCGGGGATTTATTACCAACCGGTTGATGTATGCCATGTATCGGGAAGCATGTTACCTGGTGGAAAATGAATATGCCACCATTGATGATGTGGATCGGTCTTGCCGCAATAACGCGGGTTACTGGATGACATTGGTGGGCGTATTCCGATGGATGGACCTTA
Organism: Bacteroidota bacterium; assembly: GCA_024643595.1. Classification (GTDB taxonomy): domain Bacteria; phylum Bacteroidota; class Bacteroidia; order Cytophagales; family Cyclobacteriaceae; genus ELB16-189. The sequence continues at coordinate 4,395 of JAHEMS010000323.1, read as the reverse complement.
CTGGAGTTGATGCTTATCATAGAGTTATGAAAGATCTATTACCAGACTTATGCAACTCAACTGCCATTCCAAAACTCATTGATGATGTTGTTAAAAGCGGAGGAAAAGGAGTTTCCAATGCAAATGGATTTTATAAATATACCCCGGAAGAAGCAAAGCTATGGGAAGAAACTTTCCGCGAATTCAGCTACGAGATTAGAAAGCTCGCCTTAAAATATCCTGCTGATGTAGTAGATAAAAAACTGGCGAGCAAAAAATAGTGTGAACGAAATTGGGTAACAAATCATTTATTTATGGCTAACCATTTTATCGTAGATGCCCACCTTGACTTAAGTATGAACGCTATGGAATGGAATCGCGATTTGCGTAACTCCATTTCTAAAATTCGTGAAAGAGAAAATGGAATGACCGACAAGCCCGATCGTGGAAAAGGCGTAGTCAACTTTGAAGAGTTAAGGAAAGGAAATGTTGCGGTTGTTGTCGCTACTCAAATTGCCCGATATGTAACACCTGATAATCCTTTACCTGGATGGAATTCTCCTGAACAAGCATGGGCGCAAACGCAGGGACAACATGCATGGTATAAAGAAATGGAGTTATCCGGTGAACTAACGCCCATCACTGATCTTGAATCACTGGAAAAGCATTTAACCAAATGGAAAACGGAAACTTATCCCGGTAAAGCCATTGGATATATATTAAGTCTTGAAGGCGCTGATTCCATGGTAACAGTCGAATATCTGGAAAAAGCATATTGGTATGGACTGCGTGCACTGGGTCCGGCACATTATGGCCCTGGTCGTTACGCGATGGGAACAGACGCCAGTGGAGGTTTAAGACCTAAGGGAAAAGAATTGTTGAAAGAGATGGAACGGCTCAACATCATACTTGATGCCACTCATTTGTGTGATGAAAGCTTTTGGGAAGCTCTGGATATATTCAAAGGGCATGTTTGGGCAAGTCATCATAATTGCCGAGCACTGGTAAATCATAATCGTCAACTCAGTGATGAAATGATTAAAGAATTAATCAATCGCGGAGCGGTAATTGGCGGTGTTCTCGACGCCTGGATGATGGTTCCAGATTGGATAAGAGGTAAATCAAATCCTCATGAGATGAATTGTAATCTTGAAAAACTCATCGACCATTATGACCACATTTGCCAGATCGCAGGCAATGCAAACCACATAGGAATTGGCTCCGACCTTGATGGAGCCTATGGAAAGGAGCAATCTCCTTACGATCTAGAAACGATCGCTGACTTACAAAACATTGAAACCCTTCTTACCAATCGTGGATATTCACAAAAGGATATTGAGAAAGTGATGCATGGCAACTGGCTTCGTTTTCTCAGAAAAGCGTGGGCCTGAAATGCTGCGTAAAATTTTTCACAACAGGCTCTGAATTATTATCTCGCGGATAAATAAATTAACATCCTATCAATTTTATGTTTCGAATTAGTCTCTATTCGGATGCTTATTGATTGGGATTCTCCGTGTTAATCTTCACTGGCCTTTCATAACCAAATATTTCATCCAATGAAAGTTGCTTCACTTCACCGTATTTCTGAAGATCCCTGAAGTTAATCTTATCTTTACTTCCAATGAGAACAACATTGTATTTATTATTCTTCAGGAACTGCGCTTGAAAATTAGCCACATCCTCGAGCGTATAGTTTTGAACCTGTTCATAGATATCTTTCCTAATATCATAGGTAAGTCCCTTTTTTCTTGCTGATTCATAATTAAATAAGATATTGGCTTTCGTGATACGCTGGCTTTCGATTTGATTCATTATTGCATTCCTTGATGCTTCAAAACCATTTTCTGATCGTGGAAAATTCTGGAGTAAACTCAACATAGCATCCATGGCTTCTGGTTGTTTATCAGCTTGCGTTCCTATATACGCGAAGAAATAATCATTATCGGATGGTTTATTCGCTGTACCATAATAGCCAAATGCTGAATAGGCCAATCCTTGCGCCTCACGCAATTCCTGAAAGACTGGCGAACTCATATTGCCCCCAAAATACTCGTTAAACATTCTGGCCATTGGAATTTGCTCTACATTAAAAGGTTGCTCTTTTGAAAGAAACATGATTTCTTCCTGCACCATATCATAATCGGTCCAGAACACATTCGAGGTTGTCACATCCTGCATATTAAATGTAACTAGAGGGGGAACAGGCTTTAACTGATCTGGAAGCGAATGAAACTTATTCAAGCTAGCAATTATCTCATTGCCTTTCTTTGGTCCATAATAAAGAATCCTATGCTCAGTTTTGGTAAAATCTTTTACGATGTCAATCAAGTCCTGAGCATTCAATCCGCGTAACTCTTTATTACTTACCACATTGGTAAATGGAGATTTGGAACCATACAAACCATAATTCATTAACCCACTAAACATGATCGCTGATTTATCTTTTTTCTGATCATCTCGCTTTTTAAATATCCCGTCAATCATTTTATCTAACGCTTCATCATCAGCTTTGGGATTAGCCAGAAGTTTTTCGAATAGCGCTATGGATTTATCCATATTTTCATCCAATCCTTCCAGGTAAACATAGGTTTGTTCACCGGAAGCAAAAACATTAAACGTGCACCCCAGTTTGTAAAATTCTTTTTGAAATTCCTCGGCCGTCATATCTTCAGTACCCAGGTACTGGAGATACTCAATGGCCACCTTCATCTTGGGATTGTTATTGGTACCTACATCGGATAAATAATACAAGGTGAATAAGTCATTCTCATTATTGGGAGTATATAAAACCTCCACTTCCTTATTCATTTTCAATTTTGAAATGTCCTTGTCGTAATCAAGAAATACAGGCTGAAGCTTTTCTACTTTGTTGCTCGCTATTTTTTCATGAAATGGCGATCTATCTTCCTTGTTCAAAGGAACTTTGGTGATCGATGGCTTAGTAACTTTTAGCGTATGCGCGTCCTTTCCATTTCGTTTATAGATTACCACGTAGTTATCTTTATAATGTTCGCTGGCAAATTTCATCACATCCTCTTTGGTATACTTTCTTAAGTCATCCAACGCAGCCACATAGTTTTGCCATGGGATATCGTTGGTGAATGCCAAGACAAGATCATTTGCCCTGGAGTAGTTGCTTTCTGAACCCCGTATGCTCGACTTTTTCAGGTCATTAATAATTGCTTCAATGAGCCAATCTTCAAACTCTCCTTTCTTCACCAGTTCGATCTGATCAAGTAATAGTTGTTTCACATCATCCAGGGATTGTCCTTCTCGTGGTCGGCCTGTGAAGGTATGGATCGAGTAGTCATTCAGATAATCAACATAACAACTGGGTTCAATTACTTTCTGCTTTTGCTTTAGGTTAATATCAATTAATCCGGCCTTTGAATTCGCCAGAATCATATCTGTGAGCCGAAGGAGTTTAGTGTCCTCACTGCTACGTCCATTGAAACGGAATCCCATTTGAATCCAGTCTGCATCAGGACCATATATTTCCTTGGTAATGGAAGCTGTAATTGGTTCTTCATTCACTTTGTTCCATTGCGGGAGCGATTCGTTAGGCTGCCAATCCCCAAAATATTTATCAATTGCGGCAATGGTTTGATCATAATCAAGATCGCCACTTAAACAGATCGCAACGTTGTTGGGTCTGTAGTAGGTATTAAAGTACTTCTTGATCTCTGTTATAGATGGGTTTTTTAGATGTTCGATGGTGCCTATAACAGTTTGCTTTCCATACGGATGACTGGCAAATATAGACTGATACAGGGCCTCATAGGTTTTCCAGTCATCATTGTCGAGAGACATGTTTTTTTCTTCATAGACCGCTTCGAGTTCGGTATGAAATAAACGCGGAACAATTTTCTTAAAACGGTTACCCTCAATTTCCAGCCAATTATTGATCTGATTGGAAGGAATATCATTAATATAAACTGTTCGGTCTTCTGTGGTGTAGGCATTAGTCCCTTGCGCACCGATTTCACCGACCATCTTATCATACTCATTGGCGATGGCATATTTTGCCGCCTCACTGGAAACCTGGTCTATCAATTTATAATAGTTAACACGATCAATGGAATCCGTCAGTTTACCATAGGTGTTAAACATATGTTCAATGCTATCAAGTAAAATCGATTCATTGGTCCAGTCAAGTGTACCAAAATCTGCCGTACCTTTAAACATGATATGTTCAAGGTAATGGGCAAGCCCTGTATTTGTTGCAGGATCATTCTTTCCTCCTGCTTTCACCGCAATTTGAGTCTGAATACGGGGTGCAACGTTATAACTGCTTAAATAAACTTTTAGCCCATTTTTCAGGGTATAAATTCTTGTCTTTAATGGATCGTGGGTAACATACTCATAGGTGTATCCATTACTCTCCCCCGTTTTGCCCTCATATTTTCCATTATC
>JAHEMS010000322.1 GCA_024643595.1 Bacteroidota bacterium | reverse complement strand
CTCAGGGTAGAGGGCAGAAGCTTACCCCTTCACCCATAAAAGTATGCGCTTTGAAACACAACATACCAACGCTTCAACCCACCAATCTTAAATCACCTCAGTTTCTGGAAGAGTTAAAAAGCTATAATGCCAATTTGCAAATTGTAGTGGCCTTCCGCATGTTACCCGAAGTCGTATGGGCGATGCCGAATATTGGTACATTTAATTTACATGGATCACTATTGCCTCAATATCGTGGAGCGGCACCAATAAATTGGGCCATCATCAACGGAGAAAAAGAAACGGGTGTCACTACATTTTTTCTTAAACATGAAATTGATACGGGTAGCATCATTTTTCAGGAGAATGAAAAAATCACCGATGATGACGATGCCGGCACTGTGTATGAACGTCTCATGCACAAAGGCGCTGCATTGGTCTTGAAAACGGTGAAGGCCATTGAGCAAGGTGATTATCCTTCACTCCCGCAAGCAGATTCACCAGCCATCAAACATGCTCCTAAAATTTTTAAAGAGACTTGTCAAATCAATTGGAAACAACCCAGTGAAGAGATAAGAAATTTTGTAAGGGGGTTGAGCCCCTACCCTTCGGCATGGACAATAATTAACGGCAAAACATTTAAGGTTTTCAAATGCAATCATGCCCATGCTAATAGTGGAGTGGCACAACCTGGTGAATTCATAACAGACAATAAAACGTATCTCTACTTCAAGACTTCCGATGGACTACTTTCTATTGATGAACTTCAATCGGAGGGTAAAAAAAGGATGAAAATTCAGGACTATTTTAGAGGTAATAATTTATCCTGAACGTATTTTTTTCATCCCGAAGCAAAGAAAATGCCCTTTCAGCAGTTTAAATGATTTACTTGAAGCATTTCAGTGACCAATATCATTTTGGTTATGCTATATCCATTTTACCTTATCCATTACGGAAATAACATAATAAGATCCTTTCTAAAGGTTGGAATATGTTTAAGTTCCTTCTGTTCCTATTATTATTGAAATCCACGCTGATGTGCGCACAGATCAAGGGAGCGGATATCGTGTTGGGTGTAACATTCGACTATCTTGATTACAAAGAATTTTCACCCAAAAGTGCTATCGGAATTAACGGCGAAATCATGCTGAGTAAACATTTTGGCGTTGAATTATCATTGTCAGGAAGTCAGGATTACTTTTCATATGGCATTGCATCACTGGTTACTCCTGTGGTGGTGCTATTGGCCTACAGTACCAGAAAAATAGATAATGGAAATGGGGCCGCGTTTATGGCACTATTATTAATCATTCCTGCCTTCCTTGAACAAACAAATTTTTATATACCGATTAACGCCAACATTCAGCTTATTCCATATATAAGTGTTTATAAATTCAAATATCTTTACAACAATAATATCGTATTAAATTACGATCGTTATGCCTCGGCAGCGGTGGGGACTAAACTGAGATTGATGACGAAAAAAGGCTGGCACTTAAGTGCTAATTTTGAATTAAGAAATTTATATAGCGGCATTGATGACCGTGGGTTTAATTCAACTAATTTATACGGTCATCAGGTTGGTATAAGTTTCGGTTATATTTTTAAGGATCACAGTAGAGAATGACTATTTCCCTCATTGCCGCACTCACCAAAAACGGTGTAATCGGTAAAAACAATGATCTTCCCTGGCATTTGCCTGACGACATGAAATACTTCATGCAAACTACCAAAACACATCATGTGATTATGGGAAGGAAAAATTATGAGTCAATTCCTGAAAAATTCAGACCGCTCCCGAACCGAATCAATATTGTGGTTACGCGGCAAAGAGATTTTCCAGCTGCTGGCTGTATAGTTGTCAATACAATAGAGGATGGAGTTGCGCTGGCCAGGGATGCCGGTGAAAATGAACTTTTCATCATCGGTGGTTCTGAAATTTACGCATTGGGTATGTCCTTTGCCAACAAACTTTATCTGACAGAAATTGATAGCACCCTGGAAGGAGATACTTATTTTCCTCCTTTCAATAAAGGCGAATGGAATGAACTATCTCGCAAGCATCATGAAGCAGATACACGCCATGTCTATCCATTCGATTTTGTGGTATATAAAAAGAAATAGCCTCTAATTTGTACCTTTCCAAAAATTGAAGTCCATGGAAATCCATAAACGAATTTTAGCAATCCTTTACATAATTTCAGGATCGCTGCAAATTTTAGGAATGCTGATCGCTTCCGCATTTATATCGATCATTATTCCATTTATCATGGACGAGGCAGCCCCAGAAGTACAATGGATTTTTGTTTGGATTGTGCCGTTCATTCGATTATTTGCCGTTATGATCATTTTTATATTTTCTATACCCTCCATCATTGGAGGTATTGCCCTGCTTAACAATAAACCCTGGGCTCTTACGCTTTTGCTCGTGTTAGGATGTTTTAAATTATTTTCATTTCCCATAGGCACAGCCATTGGCATATATTCCATCTGGGTGTATTCTGAAAACCATAAGTTAAGCTCTACTTCCAACTAATGGGAAAGTTATCCAACAAGGTAATCTGGATTACAGGGGCATCTTCAGGTATAGGAGAAGCACTCGTTTATGAGTTAGTGAAAAAAGGCGCTCGGCTTATTTTGTCTGCCCGAAGGAAAGAAGAACTCGAAAGAGTGAAAGGAAATTGTCATCCTGCGGCACAACCATTTATCCGCATTTTACCATTAGATCTCAGTGAGCCTTCAACTTTGAAATTGAATACCGAAGCCGCAATACAACTCTTTGGGCACATTGACATTCTCATCAACAATGGTGGCATTAGTCAACGTAGTCTTGCGAAGGAAACGTTACTGGATGTGGACCGCAGAATTATGGAAGTTGATTATTTTGGCACCGTGGCTATTACAAAATATTTATTACCTCACTTTTTTAAGCGCAAAAAGGGGCATTTTGTAACCGTGAGTAGTGTGATGGGAAAAATAGGCACGCCATATCGCACCGGATATGCGGCTGCCAAACACGCCCTGCATGGTTTCTTCGATTCACTTCGGGCAGAACTTTGGAAAGACAGCAAAAAAATTTATGTAACATTGGTTTGTCCAGGTTGGATCAACACCAATCTTAGTGTCGTTGCTTTGCTTGGCGATGGATCACCCCAGAATAAAAAAGACGACACGCATAAAAAAGGTATGCATCCCTATAAGTTTGCCAGAAAAATGATTCAAGCTATTGAGAATAAAGAACGCGAAGTATATATCGGAGGCACAAAAGAAATACTCGCCATTTACCTGGATCGTTACCTCCCTGGTTTGTTTTCTAAAATTGTTCGCAAAGCCAAAGTAAAGTGAGCTGGTACGAATATCCTCTGATCATCATGGTGGGATTTATCGCAGCCTTCCTTAACACAGTAGGTGGTGGAGGGTCATTAGTTTCAGTTCCCATTCTTGCCTTTATCGGGTTGCCTATCACCGTTGCCAATGCTACCAGCAGGGTGGCTATTTTCTTTCAAAATATTTTTGCTGTGGGAGGCTTCAGAAGCAAAGGTGTGGAACTGCCTTGGCCCTATGCGATCTATCTTGGGTTCTCATCGTTAGGAGGTGGTTTGTTAGGATCATTGCTCGCCTCACGTATGCCCGATGACCTATTTAAAAAAATCTTTGTGGTCGTCATGATTTTTTCCGTTGGGCTTATTATGCTCAATCCATTTAAATCAAAAGGCCAAGAAAAATTAACAACCAAAGATAAATGGATCGGTGCCTTCTTCTTTTTATTCATTGGCGTGTACGGGGGATTCGTGCAAGCAGGCATCGGATTTTTGGTCATTGCCGTACTGAGTTTGGTGAACAACCTGAGCCTGGTAAAAAGTAATTATGTAAAAGTATTTGCCGCCATTATTTACACAGGTGTTTCTGTTATCGTGTTCGCCATCGGAGGTAAAATTAATTGGCAGGTGGGATTTGTACTAGCTATTGGTCATTCCTTAGGCGGGTGGTTTGCTAGCCGCTGGTCCGTAAAAGCTGGCGAAGTATGGATCAAACGGGTGATGATTGTTTCTGTGATTGGAATGGCGATCGCATTGTGGTTTACTTAATCAAATCACCTGGATTAATAGGGAAATTAGATGCCATGGTTATGGTTGCTCGTCGGACTAACATCCTTTCACTAAATACTTTCTTAATTCACATCCGCAACTAATGTTCGATTATTTGCCAAATGAATAAACTATGATGATCCCTGAAATTACTCCTGATCTGATTTCTTGTTCCCAAAACGTGTATTAAAGATGGGCAACACGCGCAGGCCTTTAGGATTTTCTTTTACGATATTGATTATACCTAGTTGTACCCCTTTGATGGTATGTGTGTAATTCACTACACCAATCGTAACCCCTTTTTGATTTCCTTTCACTTGATTAAATGTGCTGATGGAAACACCTTTGAGTGATCCTTCTCGGTCCTCACTTGTTTCTCCGTCATTTTTTCTGTTTTTTTCAGTGTATCCAACTTTCATGTAAGCCGGAGCGATAATCAGTCCTTGCATATTCAAGCTACCTACCACGGGTGCTACTGCTATGGCCTTTACTTCAGGACTCCCGGCGGCAATAAGTGACACAACAAGTCCTTTTAATTTTTCTCCAGCCCCGACGCCTAGTCCACCAATCGAAATTCCTGAAAGCTTTTCTCCAGCACCTACACCAAGACCGCCAATCGTGATACCCGAAACATTTGAACCAACCCCTACTCCCAATCCTCCAATATTAATTCCTTTAAGATCATTGCCTGCCCCAACTCCAAGTCCACCGATATTGATACCTTTTACCGTTGCCCCAGAGCCAGCACCTAATCCGCCTATGTTTATTCCCTTCAAATCACCCCCTGAGCCAACGCCTAATCCACCTATACTTAATCCCTTCACATCACCACCAGCACCAACACCCAATCCGCCTA
>JAHEMS010000321.1 GCA_024643595.1 Bacteroidota bacterium | reverse complement strand
GATCGCATATTCGGTGGAAGGAAAATGGCGAACCGGAATTGAAGCGAGCTATTCGGCCAACCAATACAGTTATGGAAGTCAATATTATTATAACAGCCAGACCATTTATACTACTCAAAGAGTTCCCAATTTTTGGTTCCTGGCAGCCATGGTGGAAAGAAAGTTAAGTTTCGGCAGTATCATCCTTAATGTAGAGAACCTATTCGATGCACGACAAGCGAAACACGAGTCCCTGGTAACGGGGCCAATAACTTCTCCAACATTTAAACCAATCTGGGGTCCGCTGGATGGCAGGGTTTTCAACCTTTCCCTGAAAGTGAATTTATAGGAAAACGACAATGCTACCATTTATTGATACTACGGATATTGTGATTAAAACTTTACCCTTAGCGTTCCAAATACATTCCGTCCGGGTGAGTTAATACCAGAGGCAAACTGACGATATTGTAAGTTCATCAGGTTGTCAATGCCGACCTGAAAAGTAAATATCTTATTCACCGTATAGGAATATCTAAGGTTGATGGTATACCATGAAGGCATACCCTGCGATGTAGCATACTGTAAGTTATCCTCTCCGCTGTTGCTATAATCCTCAACGTGTTTCCAAGCACTGAAATTTGAAAACACTTCGCCATAAAAATTGGCCGCGGCATAAGTTACTCCAACACGGCCAAAGGCAGGAGCAATATGATCAAGCGGTGTTTTGGAGCCATCTTCTTGCTTTACCCGGCCATAGGTATAATTATAAGAACCTGTTAAATTTAATTTTGTCGTAATCTCAACCTGACCGTTAATACTATACCCATAGATGTAAGCCTTGCCAGCGTTTTGACTACTTACTATGTTAGCAGGAAACCCATCATAGATTACCGTTGATTGCCCATTCAGTGTTCCGGGAAGAGTTACAATGGCATCATAGAAATCCGTGGCGAAGAGAACACCCTCCAGACTCGCTTTTGATCCAAAGAACTTCGTGATGCTAAAATCTCCATTGATTGTTTTCTCAGGAGCAAGATCTGGGTTAGGCACAACGAGTGTTCCTGTGGTGCTGGCCGACCCTTGAACTGACTCAAACACTTTTGACATATCGTCTACATTTGGAACGCGGAAACCAGAGCTTGTCATCAAAGAGAATTTCCAGGTAGAAGGTGTATATAGTATGCCCAGATTACCACTGGCAGAAATATTATTTTGAGTGATCTCTTCGTAGGGGAAGGGAAAAAATGTTTTATTCACAAAACTTGAATGAAGGTTACTCCCACCGAAACGAATGCCGTCATTGAGTGTCCATTTGTCTTTGATAGGTACGGTATGGGTTGCATAAAAGGCCCAATAGTTTACGGTATTATCTCCATCCGGATATCGGGTATCCAGCGGGCTGATGTCACCGGTTAAAATATTTTTGCGAAAAGCGGTAGATGAAAGTGAATTAAATTGTGAATCGAACCCATAGCGTAATTGATTCGATTTAATTTGCTTTTGAAGGTCGAGGGTGAGCCCACCCACTTTAATTTTCTCTGTTCGATTATTTAAATTATTGCTATTGAATCTTCGATCGTGCCTGCTCTCTTCAATATCCTGATAACTCGCTGTGACGGAAATTGCATCAGCAAGTTTTCCAATAGAAGCTACTTTAAGCTGATAAGAAGTAAGAAGTCTTTTTTGTGGGCCATAATACCACTCGGCTGAACGCAATCCATTGCCTTGCGCATCGGTAAGACGATCATAACGAGGTAGATTACCAGAAGTCGAGTACTGAACATTCAGTACATGTTGGATTCGATTACTTTGTTTGAAAAGAAATTTCTGAAGCAGATCATATTGTTTATATCCACTGAATTTTTGGACATATGGATCTGCATTGACTACAAGCTCATCGCCCGAGTTGTCAGCAGCACGTTGAGCATAGTTATAGCGCACCCAATATTCTTCTCCCAAAGCTTTGTTGGTTTTTTTGCCCATGCGTAAATCACCAAAGTCGCTGTACGTGAATGATGTTAATGAACCTATTCGGCTGCCTCCAAGGTTAAAATCAACGTGTACTGTTTTTTCATGGTTGGCCCTTCCTGTGCGGATAAAAGCATTACCCGAAAAGTTGGGTGCGCCAGCAGAAGCCAATTCTGGATTGCGAGTCATAAAATGAACAACGCCACCCAGCGCATCACTTCCATACACCGTGGAAGAAGGACCAAATAAAATTTCTGCGCGTTCCAGGATATTATTGTCCATCGTGATGATATTCTGTAGGTGACCTGCCCGGTAAATCGCATTGTTCATACGAACACCATCAACAACCAAAAGTACACGGCTGGCTTCAAAGCCGCGTATTATGGGGCTCCCTCCGCCCTGCTGACTTCGCTGCATGGCTACCTGACCGGTATTCTGAATTAGGTCGGCTGCAGTTTGAGCATTCAGATTTTTAATGGTGACCTGGTTGACTACCTGAATCTGCTGTGATACCAATCTTCTTTGCTCGGGAATTTTATTGGCAGAAATAACCACTTCATCCAGGTAGGAAGTTTTTGTGGTGTCAACTTTTTCCTGGGCCTTTAAGGGGACACAGATTGCCAATGTTAAAATCGTATAAATAGTTTTCATTAAAATCTTCAACATAGAGTAATCGTAAATAAGTGGGCTCATAGGATGACAGCCCACTAACCCAACATAGCTTCAGAGGCATTTCAAAAGCAGAAAGAATTGTTCACCGAATAGCTACCCGCGTGGCGGAGGACCATCAATCGTTGGACTAGTTGAGTCTTGCGAGAATAAATACGAAGTTGAGTGATTTATTATTTCAATGCCGGGTGTCAACAATTCGTGATCGACAGGAAGGAATAGTAAGCTAAGCAGTTGCAATAATTGTGAAGGAACCGGCTTTTTATCTTTAGCAGATCGTTGCACCATCTCGTTTAGCAACACCAGCAAGTTGTCTTCAGCTTCATCATGAACTACATAAAGCAGCACGTGATCTTCCCTGGAAACTATACGGGCGATGTCATACATTTTACCGCTTACCTTTACTTCATGATCATCCACGCTCACTTTTCGGAATTCTTCAGCACTAAATGTGAGTAAGGTTAATTCTTCATCCGGTTTATTCTTCAATTGAGCGCGCATTTCCTGGCGGATACCAGTTAATCGTACGATAAAATAGACATAGCTACCGGCCACCTGTAAGAGTAGCGCACAAAGAAATAAGAGGCCAATCAACTTTTTCACCGTTGCGAAAATAATGAAAGAATAGCTGACGATAGAAAATTATGTGAATGTAGAATTACGACAAAGATCTTATGGATTGGTTGACTTAGCTTTGATTGCTTACCTTAGATAACTTGTACAGTCAATTTTATGGCCCAATTTCGTCAGTTAGCCGTCATCATGTTTACCGATATCGTAGGCTATACGGCTTTGATGGGTAAAGACACAGCTAAAGCCCTGGAGCTTATAAAAGTGAGCAAGGAAATCCAGAAGCCCCTGGTTCTGCAATATGGTGGCGAATGGTTGAAGGAGATGGGTGATGGTGTGCTGGCTAAATTCAGCACGGCACTGGATGCGATCAATTGTGCTTTGAAGATTCAGGAAATGGCCAGAGCGAAACTTGACGGAAAGTTGAGAATCGGGATTCACCTTGGGGATGTCACCGTAGAAAACAATGATGTATATGGCGATGGCGTGAATGTTGCCTCAAGACTGGAGTCGATAGCAGACCCGGGTGGAATCTATATTTCCGACAGCGTTGAAAAATCCATCAGAGGACAATCGGATATACAAGCTAAATACTTAGGAGAACTTCGCTTAAAGAACGTAGAATATGGTGTGCGCACCTATGCCATACAGGGGCCGGGGTTACCAATTCCTGCTGTCAGTGAGAATAAAAATCTGACGGGAAAATTCTGGGCGGAATTGCAAAGAAGGAGTGTTATCAGGGTGGCAATTTCCTATGTCGTTATTGCCCTACTGATCCTATTGCTTACAGGACAATTTAGTGCTTCTGTAATACCACCCTTATGGCGGGAGATTCTGTTTTTGATGGTAGCCATTGGATTTCCGTTAGCCTTATACCTTGCATGGAACTTCGAGCGCAGCCCCAAAGGATTTGTACGAACTACTTCGGAAGAGGCGTGGCAAAATCCTTATTCATCATCACAACGGAAACCTTTGACAGGAAATATCCTTATTGTGGTCATGGCCATCATTATTGCGGTCATGTATTTCAATCCTGACTTTTTGGGAACTTCAAAAAAAGGATCAAACACAACGGAGATAAGCAGACAGTCGCAAAAGTCCATAGCGGTGCTGCCTTTTAAAAATCTGAGTTCGAATGCGGAAAATGATTATTTCTGTGCCGGGGTGATGGAGTCCATTCTCGATCGGCTTGCACAGGTGAAGGGACTGAAAGTAATTTCCAGGACTTCGGTTGAGCAATATAAAAATACCGCTAAAAGTTCTTCTGAGATTGGTGAGGAGTTGAATGTCAGGAATATTCTGGAAGGTGGTGTGCTACGCGACAATAACAACGTTCGGATTTTTGCAAGGCTTATTTCGGCAGAAAGCAATGAACAACTCTGGTCGCGTACTTTTGACCGGCAATTGACGGATATCTTTTCTATCCAGTCTGAAATTTCCAAGAGTATTTCAGACGAATTGAATATTGAGCTGTCACTTCAGGAGAATACGCAGCTGGATCATGAGGTAACCAAAAATCTAAGTGCCTATGATGATTACCTGAGGGGAAGAGAATACCTGATCAAGTTTAGAAATGACCTTGATCGAATCAGCTATGAGAATGCATTAAAGAATTACAATAGCGCATTGCAGCGTGACTCTTCTATTGCTCCGGCCTATGTCGATATCGCGGCAACATATTGGATCGATTATAGTACCGTTTTAGGCTCATTGGATCGTTCCCATTTAAATGACATTAAAATATTG
>JAHEMS010000320.1 GCA_024643595.1 Bacteroidota bacterium | reverse complement strand
CCGTCTGGTGACCAGGTGTGGAAAGGAAATAATGCTCCAAGTATTCCAAATCCAATGAAGGTGAAAGGAAAGAAAAACAGCTGCGCGTCCAAGGGAATATTAATCTTAGCAATTTCCGTTAGATCATAGGTAAGATGTCCACCGTCTGGTGCTGAGTTAAAATAAATCCCAAGCAACCCTACCATAAGCAACGCTGATCCTCCCATTAACATGAGTGTAAGCTTCATGGCCGAGTATTCTTTGGGACCACTGCCCCATAAGCCAATGAGTAGATACATAGGTATAACGGCCATCTCATAAAATAAAAACATCGTGAACAGGTCCAATGAGATGAAGAATCCAAAAACTCCGGCAGCCAATATGATCAGTGAAATGAAAAACTCTTTGGGAAGATACTCCACTTGCCACGATACAAATACACCAGCAAATGTTACGATGGAAGTTAAGAGAATCATGGCAACTGAAATGCCGTCAACTCCAAACTTAAGTTGTATGTTGAACGATTCATACCACATGGTAGTAGATACAAACAACATTTCATCCGTATTGCCTGCATTTCGTTGCTGATAAAACAGATACAATAGAATAAAAGAAACGACCAGTTGCGCGCTCATACCAATGGCCGACACCAGCCGGACTTTTGATGCATCTTTTATCATGACTAATCCAACTATCGTGAGCAGTGGTATGATCAGTAATATCAGCAGAGGGTTCATGATCGATCAATAGGTTAGATATAGGATTAGGAAAACGAGTAAAAGAACACCGGAAGTAAAATACCAGATATACCATTGCACCTGGCCGGACTGCATTTTTTTAATAGAACCAGACGCGGAAACCGTGGCATTTCCGATCAGGTTCATGGTTCCATCAACAATATGCCGGTCAAACCAGGCAACTGGGCGTGAAATGAAATTGAAAATTACTTTGTGCGTAATGAATAGATACACTTCATCGATATAGAATTTATGAAAGGCCAGGGCATATAAACCCTTCAGGGTTTTGGCAATTGTTTCTGGTTTAGAATTTTTGCGGTAATAGAGCATTGCAGCCAGGATGATACCTACGACTGCAATTGCAATAGAGGGCACTGCAATAAAGGCATGAAATTCCGTGTGTAATGGATTCCCGTCACTGGTAACTAAATCATGGAAGGGAACGAAGCCTGCGAATATAGAAGCTGCCGCCAGAATGATTAAAGGAATAGTCATGGTTACCGGTGACTCATGGGGTGCGTGATGATATTCGGGTGTACGGTTCCAGAATATATTGAAGTATAACCGGAACATGTAAAAGGCAGTGATACCGGCGACAATCCACTGTACGGCAAAAATGATTTTATTATGTTCGAAGGCAGCAACAAGAATCTCATCCTTACTGAAAAACCCGGAAAGTGGAGGAATGCCTGCAATGGTAAGACATGCAATTAAAAATGTGATGTGTGTAATGGGCATATATTTTCTCAATCCGCCCATATCGGTCATTAGGTTACTATGCACAGCATGGATAACTGAACCAGCGCCAAGGAAAAGCAATGCTTTAAAGAATGCATGGGTAAACAAATGGAAAAGAGATGCCATATATCCAAGACCTTCAGCACCATATCCAGAAACGCCTAATGCGACCATCATGTATCCGATCTGCGAAAGCGTTGAAAATGCAAGTACACGTTTAATGTCGAGTTGGGTGCAGGCAATCACAGCGGCAAATAAGGAGGTGAAGCTTCCTATATAAGCGATGATTTCCAAGGACTCCGGAGCAGTGAAACTATAGACTGGAAACAAACGCGCAACAAGATATACACCAGCGACTACCATCGTGGCAGCATGGATCAATGCTGATACCGGGGTTGGGCCTTCCATGGCATCGGGTAACCATATATGCAAAGGAAACATAGCCGACTTGCCTGCGCCACCCATAAATATAAGTAGCATTGCCCATGTAGTTACCGACAATCCCATGAACACAGCCGTAGTAGGTTGAGCAATGGCAAGGCCATTCAAATCGGTGAGTGCTATGAAATTAAAAGTATTGGTGTAGAAGGACAAGAGCAGAATGCCAATGAGAAAGCCAAGGTCTGCAAAACGGGTAACAATAAATGCTTTTTTAGCGGCCGCTACAGCAGTTGGACGTTCATAGTAAAAGCCAATCAGTAAATAGGAAGAAACTCCAACCAATTCCCAGAAAATATACATCTGAAAAATGTTGGTGGCCAGAACTAATCCCAGCATGGAGAAAGTAAACAAAGATAAAAATGCATAATAGCGGGCAAATCCTTTTTCCCCTTTCATGTAGCCCAAACTATAGATATGTACCATGAGTGAGACAGTGGTGATTACCACCAACATCATCACGGATAAAGGATCCAGTAAAATGCCAATGTTAATGATGAGTGTGCCTGTGAATTGAAGCCATAAAAAGTTATAGGCTTCTATGGTTTGAAAACTTTCGCCTGAGCGATGACCGAAATAGTAAAATGCAGTAAAGTAGGAGAGTAGCGTAATGATGAATAAGCCAGTAGTGCCCAGAATACCTGATACTTCAGGTTTCATTTTATTTCCAGTCAGTCCGATAAAAAGAAACATCAGTACCGGAAGAAGCAGAATCAGTAAGGTATAGGAATAGCTCATGAGTTCAGTATTTCAGTTCGTCAACATCGTCTACACTCACGGTATTAAACTGTCGGTAGATGTTTATAATTAATGCGATGGCGATTGCTGCTTCAGCGGCAGCTATCGCCATTACAATTAAGGCAAAGAAGTGGCCTTCCAATCGATTTGGAAACAAATAGTGATTGAAAGCAACAAAGTTGATATTCACCGCATTTAACATAAGTTCAATGCCCATGAGCATGGTGATCAGATTTCTGCGGATAAGGACCCCCATCAATCCGACGAAGAAGACAATTGTGCCCAGCACAATCATATAATCCAAGGGTATTTCTGCTTGCAGGTTCATGTTCTTGATTTTCGTGCGATATAGATAGAGCCGACCAATGCAGCCAATAAGAGAATACTGATCACTTCAAAGGGTAATGCATATCCATGTGCACCTGTGTCCATGAGTTGACGTCCTATTGTGCGCATGTCTGTGCCGATGGCAGCTTCCGGTGAAGTGTTGAATTTAAAGTTAAGAAGAGTAGTTACAGCTAACCCGATTCCAGCCATGGCGGTGATTGCACCAGATAGTATATGACTACCCTTTGGCGCTTCCAGTTTGCTATCGATCTGACTGGTGAGTAAGATGGAAAAGATAATTAAAACGACAATTCCGCCTGCGTACAGCATTAATTGTACCGCTGCGAGGAATTGAAAGTTCATCATGTAATACAAGCCTGCCAACGCTACGAGTACAAAGAGGAGATAGATCGCAGCTCGTAAAATTCTTCTGCTGAAAATGGAAAGTATGGAGAACACGACTATTGCCGTAGCAAGTATAAAGAAGATGATCTTGGGGCCTGTCATTCTTTGGTAGCTTTAGAAGATGAACCTGGTTTGTTCAATACTTTGGTGAGTTTACTGCGGTCGAACACTGCGTGTTCAAACTCCTGATCGAATGTAAGGGCAAACTCGTCACAGGCAGGAACACAGAGTCCGCAGAACGAACATGTTTCCAGGTGATAAACATATTTATCTAATACTTTTTTTGAACGCCCATCAGCGCCCTCAACTTTTTTGTAGATGATTTCAATGGAACCATTTGGGCATCTTCGTGCGCATGTGTTGCACACATTGCAGGAGTGCTTATTATTTTCATCGTGAATCAGCTGCAATTCTCCTTTGAAGTTATCGAACATCTTTAACGTGGCCCGGTTCTCCGGATAACGTTGAGTAACGATGGTACTTGGTTTGATAAAGTAAGATCCGGTTACTTTCATGCCACGCACCAACGAGGTAACGCCATCATAGATATCATGAAAGTACTTTCCAACCGCTTGAATTGTTTTTAAAAGTGCCATTTCATAAGTGTTAGGAATGCGATCAAAATCAAATTCATAAGGTTAATTGGTAGAAGATATTTCCACTCCAGGGCCAGCAATTGATCGATGCGAAGGCGAGGGAATGTCCACTTAAACCACATCATGAGATAAATCACAAATGCGGTTTTACCGAAGAACCAAAACACTGGAGGAATAAAGTCCATCACCTTGTTGAATCCTCCCCAATGGAATAGGTGGAATGGGAGCCATCCTCCCAGGAACAACGTTGTGGCGATGGCGGCTATGACAAACATGTTCATATACTCTGCCAGAAAAAAGAAGGCGAATTTAATACCGGAATATTCCGTATGAAATCCTGCTGTTAATTCTGATTCTGCTTCTGCCAAATCAAAGGGACCACGATTGGTTTCGGCAGTTCCGGCAATCAGGTAAATGACAAAAGCAATGAAAGCTGGTATATGTCCTTTGAAAATCCACCATCCGTCTTCTTGCGAAGCAATTATTTCTGAGAACTGCATGGAGCCGGCATAGGTAATGATACATAGTAAAGCCAATCCAACCGATAATTCATAACTAATTACCTGAGCACCACTTCGCATGGCACCGATCACAGAATACTTGCTGTTACTGGCCCAGCCAGCAATCAAAATGCCTATTACTCCCATCGAAGAAATCGCAAGAATGTAAAGAACCCCGATGTTTAGGTCAACTGCTTGCAATCCTTTTGCAAAAGGGATTGCCCCAATGGCCATGATAGAGGCTACTATAACAATGAAGGGAGCAATGTTGAATAATAGACTATCCGCATTTTTAATATAAATCAATTCTTTGAGCAGGAGCTTGATCAAGTCGGCAATGGTTTGAAAAATTCCACCAGGCCCAACCCGATTAGGTCCCATCCGGTTTTGCATCCGGGCACAAATTTTACGTTCAGCATAAACCAGGTATAGTCCGAGAACAGCATAGAAAGCAAGGATGGCAACTCCCAATAAAACCATAG
>JAHEMS010000319.1 GCA_024643595.1 Bacteroidota bacterium | reverse complement strand
CGAAGGATACGCTATCTCTATCCAACATTGTTCCATTTGGCAAAGTAGGTAATGAAGTTTACATCACCGGCTTGGGAGATCATCGTCTCTCCAGAACTCATTTATTTTTACCAGGCAAGAAACCGATTAATATTATTGTTCCTGACAATGCATGGGAGTTGGGTTATGCAGGTATGACGCTCCATAACAATCAAAATCTTTTTGGGTTGGTAAGACGTGATTTGAATTCAATGGTGAAGTCAACACGAAGACGCTTTGAAACCATTATAGCACCTGGTGGATCCATTTCCTATGATTTCTACTCAGATTTTTATACTGGTAATTGGCAATCCGGAGTGCGTGAGGTTTTTCAAAAACGTTATCTGTATGATGTTACTGAATTTGATGATTCGCTTTTTCAACGCAAGGATTTAATGTGGATCAATAAAGCATATGTTATGCATTTACTGATGGCTTGGGACAAAGAATTTTATGACATTGAGCAAGGCAAATTTCGCCTTAATGAGTTTATTAGAAGCGGCAAGAAACTTTTTGGAGGCGATGATGTGATTTGCATCTGGCCCACGTGGCCTACCCTGGGTGTTGATCAACGTAACCAATTTGATTTATACCGAGATCTTCCGGGAGGATTGAAGCAAATCCGTATCGTTGCTGATTCTGCCCGTATACAGGGGACAAGATTTTTTGTAGCCTATAATCCCTGGGATGAAAGTACCCGAAGTGAGGGTCACTTACAGGGGCTTGCTAATCTAATCAAAGAAACTTCCGCTGATGGTGTTGTGCTCGATACGAAAGGTGAATCGAGTCGGGAGTTGCAAGAGGTGGCAGACAAAGTTAAGCCTGGGGTTGTGATGTACAGCGAAGGAATGGCTGTGCCAAAACATATGCAAGGCATTATCAGTGGAAGAGTTCATAATGCACTTTACTATCCACCGCTATTAAATCTCAATAAATTTATCCGTCCCGATTTTGCGATTTTTCGAGTAGCAGAAGTGTATAAAGAGCCAATCCAACGGGAATATGCCTTAGCTTTTTTTAATGGTTATGGAACAGAAATTAATCAATTCGCACCTGGCCATCCGGAGTGGGAAGAAGAGCAATATCGTTATCTGGGGAAAACCACCAGAATCCTTAGAGAAAATACCGCTTCGTTCACGGCTGATTATACTCCACTAATTACAACGCTTCGCGACAGCGTATGGGTGAATGAGTGGCATGATGGAGATAAAACGATTTATACTATTCTTAGCTTTAAGTCGGAGGGGTTTTATGGCCCCCTCATCGAAATTAAAAATCAAGAACAACGATGGATTGATGTATGGAAGCATGAAGCAGTTAATGTAAAAGAAGTCAATCACAAATTGTATGCCGTCGTCCATGTTGATGGTTTTGATATCCGCGATATGGGGACAAACAATGAAGGAAACGTTTCTTGCCTTGCAGGATTTAAGCCCACTTTACAAGTAGCTATCGAAGGTGATTGGCTTGCAGGCGTTTGTCTGCCCGGATCAACAATACGTGTGTGGAAAGGAAATCCAGCGTATGATAATGATCCTATTATTGTTCAAATGTCAGCGCAAAATAAATTTTCTTTGTCGTTGTCAGAAAAGCTTGGCAGGTATGAAGGTAAGTTGGTGGTTCAGGCTTTGGTTCATGATGAACTCATCGATGAGCAGATTATTACTATAATACCCGGTACCCCAAAACTGATATCACCAGTAAATTATACGACTGCCACATCTAAAATATCTGAAGATATGGTGAAAATACCAGCAGGAAAATTCACCATTCACTTTACCCAGGGAGATGAGTTTATCCCTTATCCGATGGATCACATCAATGAAGAGGTGCACATGAAGTCTTTTGCGATGGATCGTTTTCCTGTTACCAACGCGGCCTTTAAACGATTTTTAATCGCAAGCAATTATATCCCCAATGATACCGCTAACTTTTTGAAGCACTGGATCAACAGGAGGGAGGTCCCTAAAGGGCAGGAGAGCTTTCCAGTAACCTATATTTCCTATGAGGATGCCCAAGCCTATTCTTCCTGGGCTGGAAAACGATTGCCTTCTGAATTGGAATGGCAATACGCGGCACAAACCTCAGCGTTAAACGAATGGCCTTGGAAACAGCTTAAACCGGTTACACGCCATGAAACCTATGTAACTGAAACCTTAACGGTTAAAACGATCGAAGGTATTGATATGCGGAATTGTAACCTGGGTGATGGTCATTTATATGAAGTGGGTAAATATAAAAGAGGGGTAAATCCAAACGGCTTATATGATCTGGTCGGTTGTGTTTGGCAATTGACCAATGATGTTTTTGAGAGTGGTAGTTACCGGTATATCATCATGAAAGGTGGGAGCTACTTCAAGCCATCTTCCAGCTGGTGGTATGTTCAGGGCGGGCCGCGTGAGCTGCATTACCGGCAGATTTTATTGCGGGTCTCTCCAGGCTTTGAAAGAAATGCTACCGTGGGCTTCAGGTGTGTGGCTGATCTTAAATAGACCACCTATACCAATAAAAGTTTTTCATTAACAGTGGATTGTTTAAGTTGGCTAAGAAATATAATTCATAAACGACATGAAAAATACACGCAGAAATTTTTTGACGACAACAGCCAAGGCCGCATTTGGCGCAAGTTTGGCCACTTCGTTGCCCTGGGAATCATTGGCAAAATCAAAGCGCATGGTATCCGCCAATGAAAAAATCAACGTTGGTGTCATCGGTATTAATGGTATGGGCTGGTCGGACTTAACTTCATTTATCAAGATCCCGGAAGTTAATGTAGTTGGACTTTGTGATGTGGACGACAATGTGCTCAACTATCGCAAATATGAATTGGCGAAGAATGGAATTCAAACGAAGACGTATCCGGATTATCGCAAGATGCTGGAAAATAAAGATATTGATGTAATCATTATAGGTACCCCCGATCACTGGCATTGTTTGCAAATGGTGGAGGCATGTGATGCAGGTAAGGACGTATATGTAGAAAAGCCTGTTGGCAATTCAATCGAAGAATGTAATGCGATGGTGGCAGCACAAAAGAAATATAATAAAGCGGTACAGGCAGGTCAATGGCAACGAAGTATGCCTCATTTTGTGGATGCATTAAACTTTATAAAAACGGGTAAGCTCGGTAAAATACGTACAGTAAAGGCATGGGCGTATCAAGGTTGGATGAGGAATATTGAAACTAAACCCGATGGCCCTCCACCGGCTGGCGTTAACTATGATCTTTGGCTTGGACCGGCCACAAAGAGACCATTTAATCCAAATCGATTTCATTTTAATTTCCGTTGGTTTTGGGATTACGCTGGAGGATTGATGACCGATTGGGGAGTGCACTTAATTGATTATGCATTGCTCGGGATGGATGCATCGTTCCCTAAATCCGCTGTGGCACTTGGAGGGAAATATGCCTACCCTGATGGTCCGCATGAAACACCCGACACCATGGCTACGGTCTATGAGTTTGATGGGTACAATATGATTTGGGAGCAGGCACAGAGCATCAGCAATGGAAACTATGGCAAAGATCATGGCATCTCCTATATAGGGAATAATGGCACGCTGGTGTTGTGGCGAGGTGGCTGGGAGGTGATCCCGGATGAAAAGAGAATGGAGGCTGTTCCATTTCAACCTAATAAAGGTTCTGGACTTGATTTACATACTGTCAATTTTATTCAGGCTGTAAAGAGTCGTGATTTCAGCAAACTTACATGCCCAATTCAGGCAGGCGCTCATGTTGCAACCGTATGCCAGATGGGTAACATCTCCTACAAAACGGGCAACAAGGTAAGTTGGGATATAACCAAAGGAAGATTCAACGAAGAGAAAGCTAATGCATGGCTGGCTGCGAAGTACAACAATGGCTATAAATTACCCAGGTTGTAGGGCTCCGTTGCATGAACCAAAAGGTTGATTACATCATAATCGGTTCTGGGTTTGGGGGATCGGTTTCTGCTATGCGCCTTTCAGAGAAGGGGTATTCTGTTTTGGTGATTGAAAAAGGGAAGCGTTGGAATCAGAGTGATTTTCCTAAGACTAATTGGAATTTCAGAAAGTACCTATGGCTTCCATTGTTAAAATGTTTTGGTTTTCAAAAACTGACATTTTTTAAAGATGTCTTTATTATTTCTGGTGTTGGCGTTGGCGGAGGTTCATTGGTTTATGCCAATACCCATATGATGCCTAAGGATAATTTTTATGCTAATCCGATATGGTCCCATTTCAAAGATTGGAAAGAAGAGCTCGTACCCTTTTATGAGAAGGCAAAGTTCATGCTGGGAAGTGAAAAGTATAAAAAAGAATATGAAGAAGATAAAATATTAAAGTCTGTCGCTGATGACATGGGGCGTGGCGCTTCCTTTGATCGTGTTGATTATGTTGGTGTTTATTTTGGCGATTCGAAAGAAGAGAAAGATCCCTATTTCAAGGGGCTTGGTCCGTTGCGCAAAGGTTGTATTGAATGTGCAGGGTGTATGGTGGGTTGTCGGTATAATGCAAAAAACACCTTAGACAAAAACTATCTTTGGTTTGCCGAAAATATGTTTAATACTACGGTAGTTGCGGAAACCCTCGTAACCAAAATTGAATACATAAATCAGGAATACCATGTCCATACCGAGCACAGCACCTCGTGGTGGAGTAAAAGAAAACAAATCTTTATTTCCAGTGGGTTGGTGGTAAGTGGCGGAGTGCTCGGCACCATGAATTTATTGCTGAAGCAAAAACTTCTTTACAAAACCCTTCCATTGTTGTCGGATAAACTGGGAGAGAATATTTTAACCAATTCGGAGATGCTGTCGGGGGTGGTAGCTGCCGATCGAAAGCTAAATCATGGTATTGCTATCAGTACCATCTTCGATCCAGATGAACATACCCATATTGAGTTGTGTAAATTTCCCAATGGCTCAGGCGCGATGACCCGGTTGGCAGTA
>JAHEMS010000318.1 GCA_024643595.1 Bacteroidota bacterium | reverse complement strand
TGATAAAAATGGAACAATCCATACTTTCCTTCTCGAGCACCAAAGCGGAATTTGGAGTAAAAAGAATCCAATAAATGATGTTGCCGGTTCTGCACCTGAAGGGTTGATGAGCCTGACAGCGGATAGTAAGGATAACTTCTACGCTGTCTGGTTGGATATTCGTGATGACAGGAAGAATAAGATTTGCTACGCCTTTACTACGGATCAAAGTACTAACTGGTCAAAGAATAAAATTTCCTACCAGTCGCCTGAAGGAACCGTTTGTGAATGTTGTAAGCCAAGCATCGCCGTGTCCAATTCAAATTTACTAATCATGTTTAGAAATTGGATTAACGAATCCAGGGACCTTTATCTTCTTACATCGACCGACCGGGGTAGATCATTTAAAGCCGCGGATAAACTTGGAAATGGTACCTGGAAATTAAAAGGATGTCCTATGGATGGTGGAGGGTTAGTAATAAACTCAAAAAATGTTATCTCAACCGTTTGGCAGCGGGAGGGCTCAATCTACCTTTCACAACCCAACCAACAAGAAGAGAAGATCGGTAGCGGGCGAAATTGTAGCATCACAGATCCAGAAAGTCCTATCATTTCCTGGAATGAGGGAAGCCATCTCAAGCTAAAAGAATTGGCCACAGGAAAAGAATACGAACTAGCTGAAGGAATGTTTATTAAAGCAATAAGAACAGCCAATGGCAAAATATTATGCGTTTGGGAAAATGAGGATAAAGTCATTTTTGCCAGACTTTAAACCGCTGCTTTAATTATTTTTTTAATTAACCCAAGGTATGAGTTAATGTATCTATCAATTGCGCTGCCAATATGCGTTCCTCTGCCGATACCAGATCATGATAGGTGTTTAATGTCTTAATCGCCTCCCCGACTTCCTTATTCATTGCAAAAGTCAATGCCAGATTAAAATAGCTATTGGGAAACTCGGGTTCGAACGTAATTGACATCTGATAGTGAACTTTTGCCAACGGCAAATTTCCTATCTCAGCATAAACGTTGGCTAGATTATAATGTGATTCAAAATGGCGGGGATCTTCTTTTAGCGATTTTGTAAAGCAATCTATAGCCTGAATATAATTGTTCCTTTCTGATTCCAAAATTCCAAGATTACAGTAGGCATCAGCTACGGAATCACCGGCTTTAATCGCTTTAAGGTAATGATCACTTGCTCTAATGTCCCCTTGCTCATCCAGCATCAACGCCTCCTCAAAAACAGAAAGTTGATTTAAACTCCGCACTTTTCCTCCCGAAAAAAGATCCAATTGCCCTGGAATTTCTCCCACGGATTTTCTCTTTTTCCGAACAGGCTTAAAGCCAAATTTTTCAGGATTTGAACCGGGGAATTGAATCACCTTTGTCATCTCGCAAAGGTAACGATAAATGGGCATGTCTGCCTATTAGCTGGCCTTCTTACGCACGGTTTTTTTAGCAATTTCCTTCTTGGCTTTTGCTGCAGTGCCCTTTGCTTTTTCCATAGGCTTCTTTTTGGCAGCATCTATACTTGCCTTCAATGCTGTCATGATATCAACCACCTTGGGCTCTTCTTCGGTTACCATCACAATCTCTTTGCCAGCGACCTTCGCATCTATGATCGATTTAAGCGCATCATAATAATGATCTTTCATTTCGATTTTAGAAAAATGCGTAGTCATTGAATCTACTAAAGTCTTTGCCAATTTCAATTGTTCCTTATCGGCTTTTACCTCAATTAATTGAGGTACTTCACTCATCTTTCTTATTTCATTCGGATAGCGTAGGCGGTACATTAAAATACCCCCATCATGTGGGGTTATCAGCACCGGGGTTTCACGGTCGCGCAGCACAACTTTGCCAACGCCTATCTTTCCACTGTCTTTTAAAGTCTGACATAGAAGTCCATATGTTTTTGCGGCAATGTCTCCATCTGGACCAATAAAATAAGGAGTTTCAAAAAGGGTGGGGTGAACTTCAGCCGATTTCACAAAACCTTCGATCTCAATCACCTTCTCACTCTTCAGTTTAACCTTGTTTAAATCATCCTGCTCAATAATTACATATTGTCCTGGTTCATACTGGTAGCCCTTTACAATGTCTTCGCTTTTAAGCGGCTGACCGGTAACCTTGTCTTTCTTTTCATACGATACCGGATTATGCCCCTCTCGCGTAAGCAAATTGAAACTGATGGTTTGCCCTGTATCAATAGCATTATATACTCTAACCGGGATTGTTACTAACGAGAACTGAATGTGCCCTTTCCAGATTGCCCGCATATCGAAAAAATTTAAGGTCTTAGTTTAAAAAATTAACTACAAGGCACTAAAGTATTGATTATGAATGATTTTTCAAAATGTAAAGTATGCGAAAAAGTTTGCCTTCTAAGTTTCTACGGATGAAACAGGATTGCAAATACCAAAAAGCGACACAAAAAGACTTATGCTAATAATTAAATTCAACATAAGAAGTGGTGTCAACTTCCGCCTTCAATTCATGCAAAAGATTGTATAACCCATAATAGGTACGATTAATATACAGTGCATCTTTTACCCCTCTCGCTCTTTTCGATTCACGGAATGCTTTCATTTTACCGATCTCTTCACCGAACTTATAAAGTTCTTCAAAGTAGGTCTTCTCAGAAAAATCGAAACGGGGAGTTCTGAATGGACGTCCTAATAACTCGACTAAATGAATGAAAACCTCCTTGAAAAATCGCTTATCCTCAACGGTATCATCATGATAAATAAAATTCAAATCATGAAATAAATTGTCCAGTTTTCGTGGCTCATTCAAAATGTGCTTATCAAGTAACTGAAAATAGGACTTATAGAACTTGATCGGAATTACTTTCACACATCCAAAGTCAATGACACCCAATTTTCCTTCCGGAGTGATTATGAAATTGCCCGGGTGCGGATCAGCATGAAGAGAACGAAGGCTATGGATTTGATAATGATAAAAATCCCACATGGCCTGCCCTATTTTCTGGCCTTCTTTATGGGTGATGTCCTTCATTTTAATTCGCTCACCAAGCGGCTTGCCTTCGATCCAATCCATAGTCAAAATCCGGTCGGCCGAATACTGCGGATAATAATGCGGAAAAACCAGATTAGCTATATGACTACATTGTTTTGAGAGTTCTATCGAACGTCTCAACTCAAGGTTATAATCGGCCTCTTCCAATAAACGGGCTTGAACCTCGCCAATAAACTCATCATATTCGGTAGGATTTAGTTTGAACATGCGAATGGCAATTGGTTTTACCATAGCCAGGTCACTCTTCACGCTGTCGGCCACACCCGGGTACTGAATCTTAACTGCCAATTTCTTGCCTTTCACGGTGGCCTGATGAACTTGCCCTATAGATGCCGCATTGGAAGCCGAATGAAGAAATGTATCAAAGATTTCATGCGGTCGTTTTCCAAGTGACCTTTCAAAGGTGCGCATTACCAACGGATAGGAAAGCGGAGGTGCGCTATACTGAGCCAATGCAAACTGATTCTGATATGCGGTGGGTAGTAAATTCTTATCCATACTCAGCATCTGTGCAACTTTCAAGGCACTGCCTTTAAGTTGGCTGAGAGATTGATATATGTGAGTTGCATTATCCTGGTGCAGTTCATCTTTTGAGATCTCTGGGTTAACTAATTTCTTACTATAATGCTTCAGATAGTTGGTTCCTATTTTTGCGCCAGTGGATATAAACTTGCTTGCCCGCTGCACTTTGCCAACAGGTATGCTATTCTGTTCCTTCATCACGAGTTCGTAATTAGTTTTTTGAATTTTGATGGAGAAACTTCCCAAAGTCGAGTGCGGTATCCAGAACTCCTTTTCCAATCAGATCAAATGCCAGATTAACTGATTTCTCAATCGCTGCATCGGTCTTTTCAAAACCGGCACTTTCATCATGACTCCAGAATTGCAGAATGAACATGAAATGCATCCAGAAAAGTAAATCATATCGCTGATCAAGGTACGGTCGCCGGGCAATTTCGCCAGTAGCCTTCCCGTCGTTTAAAACCGCGGCGATCCATTCATTGAAAGAGCCCTTAAAGCTTTTTAGGAAAACAGGAACAGTTGCAGGATTTTTCCAAGTCTTTAGCTGGTATAACGCGAAACTTCGATCAGCCTTCAACAGCTCTACCAGTGAAAAATAGAAGGTTAGTATCTTTTCACGGGTAGTAAACGCGAGATAGTCCTCGTCATTTTCCATTCGGCTTCGCGTTTGATCGATATACCCTTTCCAGATTGATTTCTCTATGGAATCAAAAGACCCAAAGAATTGATAGAATTCTATTTCCTTGAATCCATAATCTTTGCAAAACTTGTATACAGAGGCAGGCTGCTTCCCCTCGGTAAGAACATATCCACGATAGTCAGCTATTATCTTTTCAGCGTTGTTTGCCTTTGATTTGGCTTTCGTTTTCCTTGACTTTTCCATATATAATAAACACAGAACATCATCCTTATGTTTACCATCAACTGTTTTTTCCTCAAGACTTTGTTCAAAAGTTTTAGAAATGAATAATTCTGGTCAAATTTAAACATGTGCTTACACAAGAAGTTTCGGCTTTACTTAGTACTCATCCTTATCGGAATGCATTCGGGTTTACTCGCCCAAACGGAATCAAAGCAACGAGGAGCATCCTTTTATTATGATAAGGGAGAAGAAGCCCTAAAAAACAAAGCTTTTAAAACGGCGCTTGCACATTTCAACGAATGCCTTCGATTAAGCCCTTATTATATGGATGCCTATTATTCAAGGGCAATAGCGCGCGAAGGCCTTGGCGATAAACAAGGGGCATTGACTGACTATAATATATATCTGGAAACAAAACCAGAAGATAAAGAAGCGTTGTTCAGCCGGGCGGTGGCCCGCTATGATTACGGACAATGGGCAGTAGCGAAAGAAGATTTTCTAAAACTGCTTGCCATGCCTGAAGGCGGTGAGACCAATACCGTCTATTTTCAAATC
>JAHEMS010000317.1 GCA_024643595.1 Bacteroidota bacterium | reverse complement strand
TTATTAACGTTGTTTTGCCCGCGCCATTGAGCCCTAAGAAACCATATATCTCACCTTGATTTACATGAAGGGAAATGTTTTCTGTCGCAGATGTGCTGCCAAAACGTTTAGAAATAGAGTCGGTGCCTATGACTTCCATTGTCTAATTAATGACTAAGTTTCATGCTGGTTATTCTCAATACCAAACGAAATTAATAAACTATACTGTATTTTAATCGGTAACCTGTCCAAGACAGGACCAAAGCGATGTTGAAGGACAATATAATTTGATGCAAGAGAGTCCCACTTTTAATATGTACGGTCATCTTGGGAAGTTATAGAAAGTTGCAACTTAGGGTAGCGCCCCTATAAAAAAAGCGATGGTTATAGTATATAGACAACGTTATTACCGATAGAAAAATATTTCGAGCATTTAATTGTACAAAACATCAATGTTCTTTATGTAATTTTAATCATGCTACAATGGACACCCTACGTCATGGTAAGAATTGCAATATTCTTCTTAGCTGGAATTCTTTTGGGTATCCATCGGCCGGATATATTAAATACTGAAATTGTTGTCCTTGTTTTAGCGGTAGTCATTGCAGCCTATTTCCTGGCGTTTAGATTTCTTCATGAACGCCGCACCAGGCGTTTGTTTTGCGGATTGACTGGCCTTGCTGCTATTTTTATACTCGGATACATTCATCTGGACTATACTACTTCTTCACGTTCTGCAAATCATCTTCTTACTGTAAGTGAAAGAATTCAGTATTACGAAGCCATTGTCCGAAGTGCTCCGGAGTCAAAATCAAAAACGTGGCGAGTGGAAGTGGAAGTAAAAAAAGTGAAGACCAATGAGTGGCATGATAAACAAGGCATCGTATTACTTTATGTTTCAAAGAAATCAGTCGCTAAAATTCACTGGAATTACGGAGATCGTTTGCTGATCAAAGGAAGTCCGGTCGAAATAAAGCCGCCCGCCAATCCTAATGAGTTTGACTTCAAGCGCTTTTTAAGTTTTAAGAATATTTACCACCAGCAATTTGTCCAGTCTAATCAGATTCAAAAAGTTGGAGAAAGCAAAGTTAAAGGTGTAATCTATTATTCTTTACAAGCTAGGGAATGGGCTTCTTCTATCCTCGAAAAGTTTGTTGAAGGCGAACAAGAACGGGCCATAGTTTCCGCGTTGGTGTTAGGGGTGACTGAGGGCATCGATACTGACCTTCAGAATGCCTACGCCGCAAGCGGTGCTATGCATGTGTTGGCGGTATCCGGACTACATGTTGGAATTATATATGCCATTCTTCTTTTATTGTTACGGCCACTTAAGCGATATGCCTGGAATAGATGGATTGTGTTTGTTATTAGTATTCTTTGTTTATGGACTTTTGCTTTTGTCACGGGATTGTCTCCCTCTGTACTCCGGGCAGTCTGTATGTTTTCGTTTATCGCTATTGCACGCCCGCTGGGTTGGCACACCAACATTTATAATACGCTGGCGGGATCAGCATTTATATTGTTAGTTTATAATCCCTATCTGATCATGTCGGTAGGGTTTCAATTATCCTACCTGGCTGTATGGGGTATTGTTTATCTGCAACGTCCGATCTACAGTTTATTGGAAATTGACAATCATGTTGTAGACTGGATATGGCAAATAACCACTGTATCGATTGCCGCGCAGATTTCAACATTCGCCCTAAGCTTGCTATACTTTCATCAGTTTCCTGTTTACTTCATGATCTCCAATCTTTTTGTCATTCCACTTTCTGCAGCCATATTAACCTTTGCCATTTTGTTGTTACTGGTCAGTACATGGGTGTGGGTGGCATCACTCATTAGTATGGCTCTTATAGTGTTGACCAAGGCGTTAAACTGGATCGTGTTTTCAGTAGAAGATTTGCCATTCAGCCTGATTGAAAATATATACCTCACTACTTTTCAATGCTGGCTGATCATGATCGCGTTACTCTCACTGATTTTCCTGACAGAGTTTAAGTCCATCCGGTGGTTATACCTGGCAATGGCTTGTTCTCTATTTTTTATAACTACACAATGGATTCATTTTAGCGAGAGTACAAATCGCCAGCAATTTGTCGTGTATAGTATCAACGGGTATTCTGCCATGGAGTGGATTGATCATGGTATCAGTTATTTCTTTGCTGATTCTGCGTTGATGCTGGATAGTGAAAAAGTGCGATTTCACATTCAACCCAACCGGTTGAATGGTGGTGTTACAATCGTTCAAGATTATGTGCCTTTTCAAATAGAATTGGAAAGGGGTGTGCATGTAATCCGGTGGAACGGGAGTTCGATGGCTTTCATTCAACGCAAGAATTACACGTTACCTGAATTGGCTGAAATCGACTACCTTGTAGTGGGTAAGAATGCAATTAATGCCAGTCATCTTCCGGATCACTTGAATGTGAAAAACGTGATTTTAGATGGCAGCAATTCTTTGTGGTACGTGGAGCAATGGAGAACTATTGCGAGAAAGCAAAATATTGCGTTCCATGCAGTAGTTAGTGAGGGCGCTTTTATTTTAACAAAGTGATATGAATCTTGTAATTTATACAGTCAACGATCGGGTAGGTTATATTACCCTTAACCGGCCTGAAAAGCGCAACGCCTTAAGCCATGAATTGGTTACAGAATTAATTGCTGCTTTTGAGCGGGCAG
The DNA here is from genome assembly GCA_024643595.1 of Bacteroidota bacterium. GTDB lineage: Bacteria > Bacteroidota > Bacteroidia > Cytophagales > Cyclobacteriaceae > ELB16-189. The sequence goes on along the minus strand of JAHEMS010000317.1, from coordinate 2,320 downwards.
AAAATGATTCATCCGTAAAAGTTGTAGTACTTAACGCGAACGGTGTTGCATTTTGTGCCGGAGCTGATTTGGCTTATTTGCAGCAACTTCAGCATTTTTCCTTTGATCAAAACCTCGAAGATTCGAGGCTCCTGAAAAATCTCTTTTTAAAAATTTATCGACATAGCAAAGTCGTGATCGCTCAGGTTCAGGGTCATGCATTGGCAGGTGGTTGTGGCCTGGCCACCGTATGTGATTTTACATTTGCTGTGCCCGAAGCAAAGTTTGGTTATACCGAAGTGAAGATTGGATTTATTCCGGCACTGGTATCGGTATTTCTGATTCGGAAAATTGGTGAACATAAAGCGAAGCAATTGTTACTTACAGGTGAACTATTCAATGCCTACGATGCACTGGCATACGGCCTGATTAATTATGTGGTTAAACAAGAAGAACTTGGGGACGCAGTTTTTGAATTTGCTTCAAAGCTGATACGCTCAAACGCCGGGCAATCCATGCAGTTCACAAAACAATTGATCGATCAGGTTCAATCGTTACCGCTGGATGAAGCACTGGAGGAGGCAGCTGTAATGAATGCAAAAGCAAGGGCTACTGCAGATTGTAAAACAGGGATATCCGCCTTTTTAAATAAACAGGAGTTGAAGTGGTAACTTCTTCTGAAATTCTAAAACAATACTGGGGCTATTCACTATTTCGGCCACCACAGGATCAGATTATTGACGCGGTGATGGCGAAACAGGACGTGGTCGCCATCCTTCCTACCGGAGGGGGCAAGTCGGTTTGCTTTCAAGTTCCAGCTCTTATGCAGGAAGGTATCTGCCTGGTGATTACACCGCTAATAGCATTAATGCAAGACCAGGTAAAACAACTAAAACAGTTGGGCCTTGCAGCGGTTTCCATTCACTCTGGCATGCACCATCGCGAAATTGACATCACACTTGATAATTGTATTTATGGTCACACCAAATTTCTATATCTCTCACCCGAACGGTTGCTAACGGAACTCTTCAGGGAAAGAGTAAAAAAAATGAATGTATGCCTGGTGGCTATCGATGAAGCACATTGTATTTCACAATGGGGTTATGACTTCCGGCCGCCCTATCTGCAGATTGCGGAACTTCGAAAGATAAAACCTGAAGCTTCATTTATAGCGCTAACGGCATCAGCTACGCATCTGGTAAAAGAAGACATAATCAGGCTGCTCGAATTAAATTCACCTAGAATTTTCCAAAAAAGTTTTGCCCGCGACAACCTCTCCCTGGTAGTCAGAAAGACGGAGACAAAAGAAATGAAACTGCTGGAGGTGCTTCGAAAAGTGAGTGGTTCTGCTATCGTTTATGTCCGATCGCGAAAGAGTACGGTAGCACTGGCAAATTTATTAGAGAAGAATGGGACCTCCGCCACGGCATACCATGCGGGATTAAATCATGCAGATCGTATGGCAAGGCAGGACAACTGGATTACAAGCCGTAGCAGGGTGATGGTGGCGACCAACGCTTTCGGCATGGGTATCAACAAGGCCGATGTTCGCGTTGTAATTCATATGGATTTGCCGGAAAACCTGGAATCTTATTATCAGGAAGCAGGTCGTGCCGGTCGTGATGGCAGGCGTTCCTATGCGGCCGTCATTTTCCATGAAGTGGATGTGCTCAGTTTGCGTAGCAAGGTGAACCAATCACAACCTGAAATGGAGCAACTGAAAATAGTATACCAGGCACTTGCCAACTTTTACCAGATCGCGGAAGGCAGTAGTCAGGGTGAAAGCTATGATTTTGATATGGATGCGCTTTGTAAAAGGTTTGATATGAAATCTGTCAAAGTATATCCTGTTCTCAAGAAGCTCGAGGAGTTTGGATTGATTGAATTGAATGAAAGCTTTTACCGTCCATCGGTATTACATATTTCCATCGACAAAAAACGACTGTATGAATTCCAGGTAGCACATGCCCGATTTGATTTATTGATCAAGACCATCATGCGCCTATATGGCGGTGAATTATATTCTGATTTCACCTCTATTTCTGAAACGCAGATAGCCCAGGTGATGAAACTTACGCCTGCAGAAGTTAAGATTGAGCTGGAACAGTTGCATAAACTCCAACTGATGGTTTATGAGCCAAAAAATGAAAGCCCCAAGATCACATTCTTGTTGCCTCGCCAGAATGCCGACAGGCTCCCTATTGATAAAGTTGAATTTGAAAGAAGGCGAGAGCTTCATGTAGCCAAGATGGAAGCCATGATCAACTATGTTGAACAGGATCATCGATGCCGCATGCAGATAATTCAGGAATACTTTGATGAAATCACCGATGTGGTCTGC
>JAHEMS010000316.1 GCA_024643595.1 Bacteroidota bacterium | reverse complement strand
CTGAATCTCATTTTCACTCTCATCGCTGATCTTTAGATTTCGACCTTCTGTTATTTGTTGGCTCCCAGCGCTGAACTCCAACGGACCAAGTTCAAGATCAGTCTTTTGTAATGGTATCCACGCTGTAATTGTTTTATCGGTACTCAATGGCCAATAGTATTGGTCGGCATGCCATGGCGTGTGTCCTCCACCGGCTTCTTTAAACAAAGCCTGATCATGGTACATTCTCACGCCTTCAACTTCCATCAAATCGGCTGCTATTTTCGCAAGACGTCTACTGAATAAGATTTCTTTAACGGCATTGGATTTTGTCCAAATATTGAAGATCTGTAAAAACGCTTTTCCATAGGTATCGCGCTGCTCCATAGGCAAATGTTGCGTATTGAGGCGTTCCACTTCATCGGAAATCGTTTTATTCATGTATTGCACTACTTCCGGAGACAAGACATTCTTTATTTTAATAAATCCGTTCTTTCGGTAGAAACTGATTTGTTCGACCGTAAGTGGCATCAGCACATCCAGCTGATCCAGCATGTTGTTTGTCATTGTATTCATAGTGATCTCATTAACCAGGCACAATTTAATGATTGTTTTGAATCCAAAACATCACAAAGTGAATTGATGTATTTTTTAATAGTCAGGTAACAATCAATAAAAAGATAGGCATGAATGTTACGCATGACATTATTATAGGAATGCCTTGAATTAATAGACCAATCAAAATAAATAATACTAATTTCGTCAATGTATAACCATCTGGCATTATGAATAAAATCTTCCTCCTGTTGTGTATGATGTGGATAATCGTTTCCTGTTCACCTAAAAAATCAGATAATGATCATGACGATGGTCTTTCGTCCTTTTCGGTCACCGGACTTGAACGCCATCTGAAAACACTTTCGTCAGACAAATTTATGGGTCGCATGCCATTCACTGAAGGTGAGCAAATCACTCTCGACTACCTGGTAGCGCAGAATAAAGACATTGGTCTCGAACCCGGCAACGGCAGCAGCTTCTTACAAGAAGTTCCTATGATAGCCATTACAACTACTGCGGCGCCAACCATGACGATCAATTCGGATAAATCAAAATTTACGCTGGAAGGTCTCAAAGATTATGTAATCTGGACAGAGCGCACGGATACCGAGACTATCAATTTGGATCATGAAGAAATCATCTTTGCGGGGTTTGGTATCGTGGCCCCAGAATACAACTGGAATGATTATGAAGGGCTTGATGTGAAAGATAAAATTGTGTTGGTGATGGTGAACGATCCTGGTTTTGCATCCAACGACTCAACTTTTTTTAAAGGCAACACCATGACTTTTTATGGAAGATGGGTGTACAAGTATCAGGAGGCAGCAAAACAGGGAGCCAAAGGGTGTATCATCATTCATGATGACGTAGCCTCTGGCTATGGATTTTACGTCGTGCAAAACAACTGGAATGCATCCAAATTATATTTGGATAATCGTGGTAAAGACATTTACCATTGTGCCACTTTAGGCTGGGTGACACAACCCGTTGCAAAAAAATTATTTTCAACAGCTGGAATAGATTGGGCTACCACCATCTCAAGCGCAAGAAAGCCTGGATTCAAAGGCATGTCATTGAATCTGGCGCTATCGACTTCATTGCAGGTGAAGACCAAGTTCGATAAATCCTATAATGTGATTGGTAAAATTACCGGTGCGAAACAACCTGATGAATACATCATCTACTCGTCGCACTGGGATCATCTGGGCATTGGCAAAGCGGATGAAAAGGGAGATACCATTTATAATGGAGCGTTGGACAATGCGAGCGGAACGGCCGGATTACTCGAGCTGGCCAAAGCATTCAACTCGTTGAAGGTAAAACCTAATCGCACTGTAATATTCCTCTCGGTAACTGCAGAAGAACAAGGATTATGGGGCTCTGAATACTACGCTCAAAATCCAATTTATCCCGCAGAAAAAACAGTGGCTAATATCAATATAGATGGGTTGAATCCTTACGGAAAAATGAAAGACATCGTAGTTGTGGGTATGGGTCAGTCGGACCTTGAGGATTATTTAGTACAAGAAGCAGTCTTAGCTGGGCGCTATGTTGCCCCAGAGCCAAATCCATCAGCCGGATATTATTTTCGCTCAGATCACTTCTGTTTTGCCAAGGTAGGTATACCTGCCTTATACACGAACGAAGGCATCGATCATATGGAGAAAGGAAAAGAATATGGCCAACAGGTGAAGCATGAATATGTTGCCAAATATTACCACAAACCTTCCGATGAGTATGATCCTTCACGTTGGAATCTGGACGGCGCTGTTGATGACTTGAAATTACTCTTTCAAGTTGGCAAGCGGCTGTCCTTTGAAAATTCATGGCCAAAATGGAAAGCCAGCTCAGAGTTTAAGGCAAAAAGAGATGCTTACATGAACACAAAGTAATCTGGAAGTTTATCATGACAAGCCTGCCTTCTACCAAATCGTTTTTGGAAATAATATTCTGCCTGTATGGTAAATATATTCATAAGGCAGTTCGTTTGTTGGAAGAAATATTTTATAGTGGTTCTGCAATCTATGCTAAAGATATAATCATCGCTAAAAGCATCCCTATCATCTGTTAGCTTAATCTTTTTCTAATCTGTATTTTTGAGTTCATTACCTGAACTGCCATGAGCACAGAAACCGAAGCAACTGACATTATATCCAAATCGCAAACGCTGGCCGGACACCAGGCACCTCCTCCATACAAACCCAAAAACAAAGTACGAATTGTTACCGCGGCTAGTTTGTTTGATGGTCATGATGCTGCCATCAACATCATGCGCAGGATCATTCAGGCCACAGGCGTAGAGGTAATCCACCTGGGCCACGACCGTAGTGTGGAAGAAGTAGTGAACACGGCGATTCAGGAAGATGCACAAGCTATCGCCATGACCAGCTATCAGGGAGGTCATAATGAATATTTTAAATACATGTATGACCTTCTTCAAGAGAAAGGTGCGGGGCATATTAAAATTTTTGGTGGTGGTGGTGGTGTAATCCTCCCGGAAGAGATCAAAGAGTTAATGGAATATGGCATCACACGCATCTATTCACCAGATGATGGCCGCGCCATGGGCCTGCAGGGAATGATCAATGATCTGGTTAAAATTAGTGATTATTCCACCGGTGAATCCATAGATCAGGAACACCTGGATTTAGACAACCATGTCAAGATCGCACAACTCATCTCAGCAGCGGAAAACTATTACGATAAACATAAAGACATCTTTGAACAAATCGACAAGAAAGCGGCAGCGTCAACTATTCCTGTACTAGGCATAACCGGTACAGGTGGTGCTGGTAAGTCTTCAATGGTAGATGAAATTGTAAGAAGATTTCTGATAGACTTTAAAGACAAGAAATTAGGTATTGTGTCAGTCGATCCTTCAAAACGCAAAACCGGGGGGGCTTTGCTGGGCGATCGTATTCGCATGAATGCGATTAACAATCCGCGGGTTTACATGCGCTCACTGGCTACCCGTCAGTCCAACCTGGCATTATCGGCTTATGTTAAAGAAGCAATCCATATTTTGAAAGCCGCAGGATTTGATCTTATCATTCTGGAAACATCAGGCATCGGACAAAGTGATACGGAAATTCTGGATCATAGCGATGTATCATTATATGTAATGACCCCTGAATATGGAGCGGCTACGCAATTAGAGAAAATTGACATGCTCGACTTCGCGGATGTGATAGCCCTCAACAAATTTGACAAACGTGGGGCACTGGATGCCTTGCGTGACGTGAAGAAACAATATCAACGCAATCATCAACTGTGGGATAAGAAAGTGGAAGACATGCCGGTGTATGGAACAATTGCATCACAGTTCAATGATCCGGGCACGAACCAACTTTACAAACACCTGATCGATAAGATCGTAGAGAAAACGGGCGCTGATCTGAAATCAACTTTTGAGATCACGCTGGAGATGTCGGAAAAAGTTTTTGTCATTCCTCCTCACCGCACCCGTTATCTCAGTGAAATTTCGGAGACCAATCGTAAGTATGATGCCTGGGTGATGGAGCAAAAAGAAGTCGCCGAGAAATTATATGCCATGCAAAAAACGATGTCCTTGTTTGTGAGCGATGCAAGCACGACCAACATTTTGCAGGCTGAATATGATCGTCTCAAGTTAGATCTGGATCCCAAAAACTGGAAGTTGCTTGAAGAATGGCCCGCGAAAGTCGCCCACTACAAAAGTCCGGTGTTCAAATTTAAGGTACGCGATAAAGAGCTTGGCATCCAAACGCACTCCGAATCATTATCACATCTGCAAATACCAAAAATAGCCCTACCCAAATACGAAGCCTGGGGTGAATTGCTGCAATGGAGTTTACAGGAAAATGTACCGGGTGAATTTCCTTACACTGCTGGAATCTATCCCTTCAAGCGCGAAGGTGAAGACCCCACCCGTATGTTTGCCGGCGAAGGAGGACCTGAACGGACCAATCGCCGATTTCACTATGTAAGCCTGGCTATGCCCGCCAAAAGACTATCCACGGCTTTTGATTCTGTAACGCTGTACGGCAATGATCCGGATTTCCGCCCTGACATCTATGGTAAAATTGGCAATTCCGGCGTGAGCATCTGTTGTCTCGATGATGCCAAGAAATTATATAGTGGATTTAATTTATGCGATCCAAAAACTTCCGTGTCGATGACCATCAATGGACCGGCCCCGATGTTGCTGGGTTATTTTATGAATGCCGCGATCGATCAGCAATGTGAACTGCACATCAAACGACACGGATTGGAAAAAGAAGTAGAAAAGAAAATCAATGCCCTCTACAAAAATCACGAAGGTGATCGCCCTTCCTATCAGGGGGCTCTTCCAAAAGGAAATGACGGGCTTGGATTGATGCTGCTAGGCGTTACCGGCGATCAGGTATTATCGAAAGAGATTTACGAGAAAATTAAAGATGATACTTTATCACAAGTGCGAGGTACT
>JAHEMS010000315.1 GCA_024643595.1 Bacteroidota bacterium | reverse complement strand
GTCTGATACAGAAATTGTTCCTTTGGAAGATATTGGGCATAACCTAGCGCAGCAACGCCCCGAGGCACTATACTAACTTTAACGAGTGGATCAGCATGCTCCAGGAACCAGCCGGCAACGGCATGACCTGCCTCATGATAGGCAACGATCTGCTTTTCCTCAGGCGAAATAATTTTTGTTTTCTTCTCTAGTCCTCCAATCACACGGTCAACAGCATCCTGAAAATCTTGCATATCGACTTCAGATTTGTCTCTGCGAGCGGCAATCAGTGCGGCCTCATTACAAACATTTGCAATTTCTGCTCCTGCAAAACCAGGAGTTTGGGCAGCCAGTTTTTTGACGTCAACATCCTTGGATAATTTTATAGGCTTCAGATGCACTTTGAATATCTGCTCCCGACCGGAAATGTCTGGCTTGTCAATACTGATTTGACGATCAAAGCGACCCGGGCGCATTAGGGCGGAATCCAATACATCAGGTCGGTTGGTAGCTGCAAGTATAATTACACCACTATCGGTGGCAAATCCGTCCATTTCTACCAACAATGAGTTCAACGTGTTTTCTCTTTCATCATTGGCACCAGGCATCTGACCTCTTCCACGTGACCGACCGATGGCATCGATCTCATCGATGAAGACAATGCAAGGCGCTTTTTCTTTAGCCTGTTTGAATAAATCACGAACGCGTGCTGCTCCTACACCCACAAACATTTCAACAAAGTCGGAACCTGACAGAGAGAAGAATGGTACGCCTGCCTCCCCGGCTACGGCTTTCGCCAACAATGTTTTGCCTGTTCCGGGCGGGCCTACCAGTAAAGCGCCTTTAGGAATTTTTCCACCAAGCTTAGTAAACTTTTGAGGTGTTTTCAGGAAATCAACGATCTCCTTAACTTCTTCTTTAGCTTCTTCAAGACCAGCAACATCAGCAAACGTAATCCGTACTTTATTTTCCGCATCGAAAAGTGCGGCTTTGGATTTACCAATATTAAAAATTTGACCGCCAGGTCCACCTCCGCCTGTCATTCTGCGCATCAACATCCAAAAACCAAATACTAACAACACCAGGAACCCAATGTTGAAAAACATATTTGTATAATCCTGACGGTCCTCAACCTGAAGATCTATGCGCTGATCTCGTGAAATATTTTTAACAATGGACTCGTATTGTTCATAAAATTTATCGATAGATCCGATCTTGTACTTGTAATGTGGGCCATTGGGCTTAACACCCAGTGGACTGCTTCTTTCTAACTCTTGTTTGTATTTAGCATTTTGAAGTGCCTCCGGCTTGATCGTGATTTCAACGAGTTCTTCATTTTTAATCAGCACAAGACGTTTTATGTCACGCGCCTGCACCATATCCTCAAACCGGCTGCTTTGTATTTCAACCAACTCTCCACTGCGATTTAAATAACTGATTCCCAAAATAACCGCTACTAATGCAAGAATCACCCAAATCTGATAATTCGGTCTTGGTACTTTGGGAGGTAGTATCTTCTTTTCTTTTTCCTTGTCTGCCATTACTTTAATAATTTCAATTCAATAACGTCTTTAACTGATTTAAGTTCTTAATTCTCAACTTCGGTGATTTCTGCATCGCCCCACAATTTTTCTAATGAATAGAATTGCCTGCGATCCTTTCTGAAAATATGAGAGACTACATTAATATAGTCGATAATCATCCACTCTTTATTGTTTTTACCTTCCGTATGCCAGGGTTTTTCTTTTAATGCTTTATACACTTCTTCATCCACTGAATCACTAATGGCTTCCAATTGTTTGTCGGAATTGCCTGAACAGACAATAAAAAAATCTGCAACAGCATTTTTAACCAATCTCAAATCCATTACAACAATATCCGAAGCTTTTTTTTCCTGCATGCCTTTTACGATAGCTTTGCTGAGTTTTTCGGAATCTGACCCTTTCTTTTTTTTCGGCATTAACTATTTTCGGTTTTTTAAAATGAACAATTTGCAAAGCTAACCAAAATACCTTGTATAAAATCCCTGCCAATACGCTTTTCATGGGTAAGAATCTGGTTTACGTGCCAGAATGTCATTCTACCAATTCTTTGGCAAGTGATCTTTTTCAACGTACTTCACCATCAGAGGGAACGATTATAATTACCGATAATCAGGTAAAAGGTCGAGGTCAAAGGGGAAATGAGTGGTTTTCTCAACCTAAAATGAACTTGACCTTCTCCGTAATATTAAGGCCAACCTTCTTACGGCCTTCTGATCAATTCAATCTTACTATTGCAATTTCTCTCGCGATTCGCGATTTTCTTACCCATCGCCTGGATAAAGAAGTAAAGATTAAATGGCCCAATGATATTCTCGTAAATAATAAAAAATTGTGTGGTATTTTAATTGAAAACTCGCTGGCGAGGGATTCCATTCAATATAGTATCGTTGGAATTGGATTAAACGTAAATCAGGATTCATTTGTAGTAACATCAGCCAGTTCAATGAAAGTAATAGCAGGTCAAAGTTTTATTTTGACGGACGAGCTTTCCTTATTAGCCGGATTTCTGGAGCAGCGATATTTTCAACTTCGGTCGGGTAAGCTTGACGTGTTGAGAAAAGATTACCTGAATTCGCTTTATGGAATCGGAGAACTTCGGAAATTTAATAATGGAACTGTTGATTGGTTTGGCAGAATAGAAGGAGTCAACACACAGGGTAAACTATTGATTCAGGCTGCTGACGGAATAAAATCGTTTGACTTGAAGGAAATACGATTTGTTGAATGAAGTCATTTTTCACCATTCAAATAATTCCTTCTCTCGTTGTCCAGATAATGGGCTACTGTTTCAATATTCTGTAACTAGATTCAATAATTATCTTCACAAGATGTAACTATGTATTTATGAAAATTTCTTTACAATTTATAATTCTAATTTTTGTTGCCTCTGTTTCTGTTCACGCCCAAATACTTGATATGGGTAAACTTAAGGGCATGAAGCCACGCAGCATTGGTCCTGCTGGTATGAGTGGGCGAATTACAGCTATTGATGCCGTGGTTGCTAATCCCGATATTATTTATGCAGGTGCGGCATCCGGTGGTGTATGGAAAACGACTAGTGCCGGTATCTCATGGGAGCCTGTATTTGATAAAGAAGCCACGTTAGGCATAGGATCAATTGCTATCCAACAAGATAATCCTTCGGTTGTTTGGGTAGGCACTGGGGAGGGAAATCCACGTAACAGCTTGAATGGGGGTTATGGCATCTATAAAAGTCTTGATGCGGGAAGAACTTGGAAATTGATGGGCCTTGAAAAGACAAGACACATTCATCGTATTGTCATTGATCCCAAAAATTCGAATACTATTTATGTTGGTGCGATAGGATCTCCATGGGGAGAGCATCCTGAACGTGGCGTTTACAAAACTACGGATGGAGGCGTAACATGGAATCGTATTCTTTTTGTGAATGAAAGATCAGGATGTGCTGATCTGATTATCGATCCCTCCAATCCCAATAAGTTATTCGCATCGATTTGGGAACATCGTAGGCAACCATGGACATTTACTTCAGGTGGTCCAGGATCGGGTTTATACATGACCATGGATGGAGGTAAAAACTGGACAAAAGTCACCCATAAAGAAGGGTTACCAGAAGGCGAACTGGGGAGAATTGGTTTAGCGATTGCCCCAAGCAAAACGGAAGTTGTTTATGCTTGGATAGAAAGCAAGAAAAATGCACTCTATCGCTCGAATGATGGTGGTCAAAAATGGCAAATGATAAATGATAAAATGGGAGAAATTGGAGATCGCCCATTTTACTATAGCCAAATACATGTGGATAGCAAAAATGAAAATCGTCTTTACACAATCTACTCTCAAGTAAACATCAGCGAGGATGGTGGTAAATCATTCAAAACGTTATTGCCTTATTCCGGTGTTCATCCGGATCATCAAGCCTGGTGGATTCATCCAGAAGACCCTACACTGATCATAGAAGGAAATGATGGAGGGTTAAACATATCACGTGATATGGGCAAAAACTGGCATTTCATAGACAATATTCCTGTTGGCCAATTCTATCATATTAATGTGGATATGGAACATCCTTATAATGTATATGGTGGATTACAGGATAATGGTTCTTGGGTTGGTCCTGGTTATATGTGGCGCGATGATGGTATCAGAAACTATTATTGGCAACCTGTAATGTTTGGTGATGGTTTTGACGTTCTGCCTGATCCCGATAATAGTCGATATGGTTATGCGATGTCGCAGCAGGGACACTTGGGCCGTTATGACCGTCAAACAGGGTACCAGAAAACAATAAGACCTACACATCCAGATGCTGATATGAAATTACGTTATAACTGGAACTCCGCCTTGGCGCAGGATCCATTTGATAATAGTACCATCTACTACGGTAGCCAGTTTGTACATAAGTCCATCAATAAAGGAGACACATGGGAAATTATTTCACCTGATTTAACCACCAACGACCCAACAAAACAAAAACAATATGAAAGTGGAGGCCTCACTATGGACGCAACAGGTGCAGAGAATCACTGCACTATATTAGTCATTTCCCCAAGTCCTGTTGAAAAAGGTTTGATTTGGGTTGGCACCGATGATGGTAAAGTGCAAATCACCCGTGATGGGGGCAAGACATGGAACGATGTAACTGCCAAAATTACGGGACTCCCCAAGGGGGCCTGGATTCCACAGATCAAAGTGTCTTCGTTTAGTGCGGGGGAAGTGTATGTAGTGGCAAATAATTATCGTCTGTTTGACTACACTCCTTATTTGTTCCGTTCTCGTGATTACGGCCAAACTTGGGAAAGTATTGTATCAAAGACACAATTGGGAGAAAACAATTTTACCTTATCGGTTGTGCAAGACGTTGTTGAACCTAAACTACTATTTGTAGGTACTGAAAATGGATTGTTCATTAGTATTGATGAAGGAAAAACGTATACCAAATGGACGCACGAATTTCCCTCTGGTGTACCGGTGATGGA
>JAHEMS010000314.1 GCA_024643595.1 Bacteroidota bacterium | reverse complement strand
ATCCATCAGGTCTACTACCTTCACTACATCTTTTTCTTTCAACCCACGCGTGGTAATTGCCGGTGTGCCAATGCGCATACCAGAAGTTACCATGGGCGATTGTGTATCGAAAGGAACCATGTTTTTATTAATGGTGATATCTGCCTGAATCAACGCTTCTTCCGCAATTTTGCCAGTCAGTTTTTTAGAACGAAGATCGATCAGCATTAAGTGGTTATCGGTGCCACCGGATATGATCTTATACCCTTTATCAACAAAGGCTGCAGCCATCGCTTTTGAATTCCTTGCAACCTGAACAATATACTCGAGGTACTCATCACTCAACGCTTCTGCAAAAGCAACCGCTTTGGCAGCGATTACATGTTCAAGTGGTCCACCTTGCGTACCGGGGAATACGCCAGAATCCAACACTGATGACATCTTCCTTAATTCACCTTTTGGCGTTTTTAATCCAAATGGATTATCAAAGTTTTTTCCAATCATGATTAATCCGCCACGTGGTCCACGAAGGGTTTTATGTGTGGTGGTGGTTACAATATGACAATGCTCCATCGGGTCATTTAACAATCCCCGTGCTATAAGTCCTGCGGGATGTGAGATATCAGCCAGCAATAAAGCGCCCACACTGTCAGCGGCTTCACGAAGTTTTTGATAATCCCAGTCACGACTATACGCAGAAGCACCACAAATGATCATCTTTGGTTTCTCACGCTGTGCAATTTCAAGTACTTTGTTGAAATCAATTAATCCTGTTTCCTGCTCAACTCCATAAAAAGAAGGTTGGTATAATTTACCTGAGAAGTTCACCGATGAACCGTGTGTCAAGTGACCTCCATGAGATAAATCGAAACCCAGGATTTTGTCGCCGGGTTTTAAACAGGCCAGCATAACAGCTGCATTAGCCTGCGCCCCTGAATGTGGCTGCACATTGGCCCACTCCGCATCGAATAATTCTTTGATCCGGTTAATGGCGAGTTGTTCTACTTCGTCCACTACTTCGCATCCACCATAGTAGCGTTTGCCAGGCAAGCCTTCAGCATATTTATTGGTGAGCACAGAACCCTGTGCTTTCATCACCTGCAGAGAGACAAAGTTCTCAGAGGCGATGAGTTCAATGCCATGTTCTTGCCTTTGTTTTTCCTTTTCAATCAGGTCAAAAACTACCTTGTCGCGTTTCATAGTTGAAAGATGAAGTTGTTCTTAAATGATAATGATTGGGCAAGTCCCAAAAATGTTTCTGGCTTTTAATTCAGGTGCCAAAAATAGATATTCTGTATAACATGGGCAGAAATAAATTAATAAAAAAACCTCCTGATTTATTATCTGATTAAAATATGCGTTTAATTGGGTGTGATAATGTCAATTTTATGCAAAAGGTAATTCTAATTTTTGCGCTTATCATGCTATCTTATCAGGCGCGGGCGCAAAAACCCTATATGACCTCTGATGGAGAACTAATTCTAGGCTTTGCCAGCATAACTAAAAATGGAGTTGAGGAGCAATCCATCCCTAGATTTTCGTTGTTCTTCCATGGGCAATCGTTGATTCATTTTGATCAGAATGAGAACATGGGATTTTTTTCTGGTATCACTATTCGAAATGTAGGCTTTATCTATGATGAGGAAGTCAACGTCAGGAAAAAATATCGCACCTATAATGTTGGCATTCCCATAGGCTTCAAGATAGGGGATATGGATAACCTGTACCTGTATGCCGGCTATGAGCTGGAGATGCCAATTAATTACAAAGAGAAAACTTTTATCGATGAAAAAAAGGAGGATAAATTCAATGTTTGGTTCAGCAAAAGAACGCCAACTTTTTATAATGCCTTATTTGCAGGGGTTCGTTTTCCGCACGGTCTAAGCCTTAAGTTTAAATATTACCTGACGCCTTTCTTTAATAAGAATTACACCCAAAATGTAAATGGCATTTCAGTAAGGCCATTTGAGAATATGGATGTGAATACGTTTCACATTTCACTATCCACCATGATCACAAAAGGGAAAAAAGTAGTGGTGGGCACTAAAAGTATTTGATTATTTGATTCCTGGCTTTCCGTAATTTTTGGAAGTATCATCAATGACAAGAATCCAATCCTGGCCGTAGCCTGTAGTAGGCGGAATGAACGTCTGTTGTGGCTTTTTCTCAAACTTTCCGATTTCTTTGACTTCTCCATTGCGTGGATTATACCACCAGGCCACAATTTGATTACCTGTAATCTTTGAAGTAATTGTCGTAATCGGTTTGCCCTGCGATGAATACACAAAGATGTAATCTTTGCCACGCGTAGCTTGCATGTGGTCATTCGCGCCAAGGGTCTCAGTGAGCATTGATTGATCAGGCACCCGATCAAAGAAAGGCCTGGATTCAATTAGGTTTCTTAAATATTTCATCTGACGGGCGCCAGGTAAATCAAGGGCGACATACCATGGATAATGTGGACCATTAATGGGCGTGCGGTCAGGGGCATTCATCTGCCATACATCATGACAACCATAGGTGTGACCGAAAGCTCCGGCAAACACATCGATGTAAGCAGACCTACGCACATCATAAGCACTGGAGGTTCCATTTTCGGTGGCATTGAAACAAACGGGATGATCTTCATATAAGGGTTCCCCGTCGAGCACCGGTTTTGTAGGCGTTAAGCGGTAAGCATATTCCATTCTGTCCCACAAATTAGTTTCACGGCAATGTCCAGTTTGAAACATATTGAAATCGAGCCATGTATCGTTGTGAAACCACTTGCCGGAACCGCCATCTTTTATGTCATTGGGTTGTGGATGAAATGTAATCAAAGCTTTGTCATGGCCTCCGGTACCCTCAGTGATACCTTCTGCGAGTGCTCGCCAGATGGCAACATCACTTTCGTTGCGAGGGTTGCGATCGCCCCCCAGGATCCATACTATGTTCTTCTGATTCTTGTATCGATTACCAATCCAATGACCATAGATTTTTGCATTGGTGACATTGAAGATTTCTGGGCCTTGTCCCCAGCGATCTTTGAATATTTTATCGCCCCAGGTAGGTAGTAATCCGATATATAAACCAAGTTGATCTGCTTTGCGCACGATATAATCAACATGTTGAAAATAGGCTTCACGTGGTTTGGTTGGGTCATCATTCTCCAACGGTGTTTCTCCGTAATAATTAGGATCATGTAATCCGTCTATCTCTGCCAGGACAACAGCCTGAATGACAGTGAATCCATTATCTGCCCGGTTTTTTAAATATAAATCAGCCTCTTCACGGCTCAGGCGATGAAATAATTCCCAAGCCGTATCCCCGAGCCAGAAGAAGGGTTTGCCTTCGGCTGTTTCAAGAAAACGTTGATTTTTAGATACACGAAGCTGCGCATGCGACAATGTATTGAAAAGCAAACTCGTTAAGAGAAAAATTAATATTCTTGCCATGAGGGAGCTAAAAATTGAAAAAAAGCCTTTCATTCTGATTCGTTTACAAACTACACCTGCTCACCAGCTTCCACTGCTTCCACCACCACCGAAGCTCCCACCCCCACCAGAAAACCCGCCACTGCTACTACTACTTCCACCCCAACTGCTCCCTCCCGAACTCCACCCACTGCCACCGGAGGAACCGCTATTCATATTTGTGCCTACTCTTTTAGCCCAGCTTGTTCGGCCAACCAAGAGTTTGAGTAAGGGAAATCCAAGAATGTAAATTGAACCTGGTAGATACCAATATTTTTCGCTTACCACGATTGCTGGAAAAATAGAAAAGAAAGGAATGAGAAAGGCATACAAACCCCAGCCTGTGCAACCGGGAATTACTAAAGCGAAAAAAGCAAAGAGGCTTAGAAAAAGGTAAAGGCCCAAGCCGATTAGAATTCGCTCCTTAAGTGTAAGGTCAGTCATTTCACTAATGTCTTCTGCAGAATACTCACCCCCAATAGCTTTTATAATTCCATCAACGGCGGCCACAATGCCACCGTCAAAATCGCCCCTTCGAAAAGCAGGAGCCATTTCATTACGAATGATCCGACTACTTATAGCATCTGTGAGTGCTCCTTCCAAGCCCTCACCAACTTCGATTCGCATTTTATGATCATCAACGGCAATCAATAACAAAACGCCGTTGTCTTTCTCCTTTTGACCAAGTGCCCATTTCTCCGCTACTTTGATAGAATATTCTTCGAGCGACTCGCCCTCCAGAGAACTGATAACGAGTATCGCAATTTGGTTTGAGGTACTGTCTTCATACTGAGCCAGGCGTTTTTCCAGCTGATCGATCGTTGTATTTTTCAATACATGAGCATCATCATGTACTCGCAAATTCCATAATTCAGGAACTGCTTTCTGTCCGTAGGCGGAGACAGAAAACATCAAGACATAAATCAATAATTTTAATCGCATACACTAAAAAGTAATACTTAAAAAAACTACCAGGAATCACTCGATCCTCCACCACCAAATCCGCCTCCGCCCCCAAAATCACCTCCGGCGCCCCATGACCCTGAACTTCTTCCATAACCTCCGCCCAGCATCGATCCCAACATGGCTGCCGACCAGTATCCACCCATTCCTCTGCCTCCACCACGATTTTTTCGCGACATCGCAATGATCAGGATGACAATAAAAATGATAGAGCCAATGGGCGAACGTCCTTTCCTTTTACTTATCAAAGGGTCATTGTTTACGTACGTCCCCTCAACGGCATGGATGATTGCCATTACACCAGCCTGAACCCCAGCTTCATAATTACCCTGACGGAAATAAGGAGCGACTTCATTTCGGTTGATGCGACCCGACACTGCATCGGTAAGCACACCTTCAAGTCCATAGCCCACTTCAATTCGCATTTGTTTTTCCTTCATAGCCAGGAGAAATAAAACCCCATTGTCTTTATCTTCCTGTCCTAGTTTCCATTCTTCTGAAACCCGCAAAGAGTATGAATCAATGTCCTCTCCTTCAAGTGATGGAATAACATAAACAGCAATCTGTGTAGAAGTAGAATCGCGATGGGCCTTTAAA
>JAHEMS010000313.1 GCA_024643595.1 Bacteroidota bacterium | reverse complement strand
ATCAATGACTTTACGAATTCAATTACCGAGAAGGCACACTTTTATTATTATCAATCGCAGGCACTGGATAAATCAGGATATTATAACGAATCCTCCTTTCAATTGAGGAAAGCAATTTCATTATTGGATCAAACCGAAAACACTGCGCTGAGAAAAGAATATGAGATTACGCTCAAAGAGCGACACAAGGATGGATGGTTGTTGCACACGGCCGGCCGGTTTATCGGTCAGGAGCAGATTGAAATGATCTTGAATGAAACAGGCAAAGAGGGTTTTCAGGGTAAATCATCCGACATCGCCATTATGTTTTCTGATATCCGTGATTTTACGAAGTTATCAGAAGGCATGAAGGCAGGTAACCTGATCGATTTGTTGAATCGTTACCTCGGCACGATGTCGAAGTATATTCATCTGCAAGGAGGCATCATTGATAAATACATAGGCGATGCGATCATGGCATTATATTTTCCAAACAGCTCCACGAAACTTTCCGTAGTTGAAAATGCCTGCATCTCCGCATTGATGATGAAGCAGGAGCTGATTCGTTTCAACCGGCAACAACCGGAATCAAGAAATAAAATCCATGCGGGCATTGGCATCAACTACGGGAATTGCATTTCCGGCATGATCGGCACTCCTCAAAAAAGGTCATTGAGTGTGATCGGAGACGCGGTGAATATCGCTTCGCGCATAGAAGGATTAACAAAAGTGTTGGGTGCTACCATTATTATCAGCGAACCTTTGTATAGCAGGCTACCTAAAAATCATAATTACATACTACGGCCATTAGGTAATTATCAATTGATGGGAAAATCAATGCCACTTCCCTTAGCGGAGTTGATGGGCACGGATGATAATTCCAAAGAAGTAAAGTCGCAAAAAGCGGAAATAATTGAATTGGAAAATGGATTGTTAAATTTTTCAACAAGGAATTTTAAGGAAGCCTCAACGATCTTCAATAACCTGATTAAACTAAGCGGCGGTGATCTAAGATCGAGGGGATACCAATATATGGCGGATTACACAAAAGTCCTTAGCAAAAAAGGTGTTCCAGCAGATTGGGATGGCGCCTTTAAAATGATGACTAAATAGCCGGTATTTTATTTCACTCCTTCGTCTGGCAATATTTCAATATCCCTGATCAATACTTTCTTTGCGATGGCTTGCCCTGTTTTTGTGGCGGCCAATCCACCCATTGCAGTTTCTTTGTAACGTGTTTCCATACTGGCACCTATCTCGCCCATGGCTTCGATTACTTCATCCACGGGTATCACACTGCTTACATTAGCCATAGCGATTTGAGCCGAACTGTTGGCGATGGCAGCCGCGCTCGCATTACGTACCACACAAGGAATTTCAACCAAACCTGCGACGGGATCGCATACCAAACCAAGCATGCACTGCACGGTAATGGCCACGGCATTAAATACCTGATCGATATCACCGCCTAAACAGTAAACAATAGCGCCAGCACCCATTGCCGCTGCTGTTCCTGTCTCCGCCTGACACCCGCCTACGGCACCGGCAATACTTGCCTTTTGTTCCATGATCAGGGCAATGCCCGCAGCCAGTAGCATGGCTTCTAATATTTTTTGATCATCCACATTATGGATCTCCTGAAGCGTGAATAATACTCCTGGCATAATGCCTGATGCACCGGCCGTTGGCGCGGCAACTATTCTGCCCATGCAGGAGTTCACTTCTTTAGCTGCCAGCGCTCGTGCAATTAAGTTTTGAAATTCTTTGGAAAGAACTGAAACAGGATGGTGGTATACTTTTTTCGCTCCATTGTTGATCATGCCGGATCGTGAGGTCATGTCTTCGGTTAGCCCTGTTTGCACCGCCTCTTTCATAACCACCCACGCTCTGCCTAAACCATCCCAGATTTGCTGTTCGGTACGTCCCTTCTGTTCTTTTTCATATTCCAGCACCGCCTT
This sequence comes from Bacteroidota bacterium, assembly GCA_024643595.1. GTDB lineage: Bacteria > Bacteroidota > Bacteroidia > Cytophagales > Cyclobacteriaceae > ELB16-189. The sequence goes on along the minus strand of JAHEMS010000313.1, from coordinate 3,059 downwards.
TATGATTGAAATATTATTCTTAACACAGTGGTTTTTCCAACCTTCAAAGGAATCGAACAAAAAGGCCATAAATTTTTTTTACCAAGTTCGACTCTAAATTATTGCCTTTCAAACGTTTGGATGAATATTTTGCCGTTAGCTACCCGCCCTTAATTCAATTTATGTAAAGTGACTTTTTAGGTTCAGTAAATAATCCGTATTTAACTTTTTAGTTTCCTCATTTTAAAATCATTGTAACATGATCAAGGCAATTGGGTTTTCTTACTTTCTTTTTGTTAGTCTAAACACTTTTTCACAACCTATTGATGAAAGTGCGATTGATCAAATTTTTGATTTGGAGTTAAGCAACGGACGTTCTTATGAAATGCTATATGACCTTTCGGTCAATGTTGGTCAGCGACTTTCCGGATCGCCGGGTGCCGAAGCGGGTGTGCGTTGGAGTTACAATGCGATGAAACAATTTGATTTTGATTCTGTTTGGTTGCAGCCTGTTATGGTGCCGCACTGGGTGCGCGGCGAAAAAGAAATCGGAAGAATTATTTCCAAACGGGCAGGCACACTTCCCGTTAATATTTGCGCTTTGGGTGGTTCCGTTGGCACAGGACCGTCTGGAATTTCCGCTCCTGTTATTGAAGTTAAAAATTTTGAAGAGCTTAAATCGCTGGGTATTAAAAATGTTCAGGGGAAAATTGTATTCTTTAACAGGCCTTTTGATCCAACCAAGATTAATACTTTTGATGGCTATAGCGGAGCGGTTGATCAACGCGGTATTGGTGCTTCTGAAGGGGCGAAGTATGGTGCGGTCGCGGTGATTGTTCGCTCCATGGGTTCTAACCTGGAAGACTACCCTCATACTGGTGGCATGCGCTATGCTGCCAACTCCCCTAAAATTCCAGCCATGGCGATTAGCACACGGCACGCTGAACTGTTAAGTAAAACATTAAGCGATGACAAGGACCTTCAATTTTACCTGGAGTCTCATTGTGAAACGTTAGCGGATGCACCTTCCTTTAATGTAATTGGCGAGATCAAAGGAACGGAGTTTCCGGAAGAGATAATTGTTGTTGGCGGTCATCTTGACTCCTGGGACCTCGGACAGGGGGCTCATGATGACGGAACCGGTTGTGTGCAGTCCATAGAAGTGCTTCGAATTTTTAAAGCGATGAGCTACAAACCTAAACGGACTATTCGTGCGGTAATGTTCATGAATGAGGAGAACGGTTTGCGTGGTGGAATAAAGTATGCAGAGCTGGCAGCAAAGAATAAAGAAAAACATATTGTTGCTATTGAATCCGATCGTGGAGGATTTACGCCGAGGGGATTTACCATGACAGCCAGTGATGAGGTTCGCCAGAAAATTCAAAGCTGGAAACCATTATTGGAACCCTATGGCCTCACTGACTTCAGTCAGGAAGGTGGAGGCGCAGACATTGGTCCGTTGAGCAGGCAAGGTGTTCCTGTTTTGGAATTTCTTCCCGACTCACAACGGTATTTCAATTATCATCATACGGCAGAAGACACCATCGATAAAGTAGATAAGCGTGAGTTGGAATTAGGTTCAGCTTCTATGGCCGCACTGGTATATTTGATCGATAAATATGGACTTAAATAAAGTTATAATCTTACCTATGACCAGAATATTCGCCATCGCTTGTGTTGTCTTACTAGTTGGTTCATGTAATAGTCCATCATCCAATGAGCACCGCGGAGCTGATCAGGATTATTCGGATTGGCATGCTTACCGGGGAGATGATGGTGTAAATGCCTATTCCCCCCTGGCTATAATTAATAAGCAAAATGTAAAACAACTTCAGGTGGCCTGGACCTACCGGACGGGTGATCACACTGACAATTCCAAGATTGAATGTAATCCGATTATCATCAATGGAATTCTTTACGGGGTTTCTGCCAAGATGAAAATATTTGCACTTGAAGCGAGCACAGGAAAGGAGCTATGGACATTTGATCCTTATGGATGGCTTAGTAAAGAAAGTAGTTTTAACCGGGGGCTCACATATTGGGAAAAGGACAATGACAAACGGATAATTTTCTGCGCTAAAAATAAATTGATGGTATTGAATGCCGATACCGGTAAGCCGTTTTCTGATTTTGGCGAAAATGGTTTTGTCGATTTAAGGAAAGGGTTGCGCAATGATGATGACTTTGAAAAATATGACGTGTCCAATACTTCTCCGGGAGTTGTGTATGAGGATCTTATCATTGTGGGTTCATCATTAAGAGAGAATTATGAAGCACTTTCTGGTGATATCCGGGCCTATGATGTACACACCGGTAAAATGCGATGGGCATTCCATACCCTTCCGCGTCCTGGTGAATTTGGTTATGACACCTGGTCGGAGGACAGTTATAAGAATATCGGAGGGGCAAACGCCTGGGCGGGATTAAGTATTGATCGTAAACGAGGTTTGGTATTTGCGGCAACGGGTGCCCCCGCATTTGACTTTCATGGTGGAGAGCGAAAAGGTCAAAATTTGTTTGCAAATTCTGTTCTTGCGCTTGAAGCGGCAACAGGAAAGTATGTTTGGCATTTTCAAACTTCGCATCATGATCTCTGGGATTACGATCTTCCCACGCCTCCAAATTTAACAACGATAAAAAAAGATGGAGTGGAGGTGGATGCGGTGATTCAGCTTACTAAACAAGGATTAGTATTTATGTTGGAGCGGGCCACCGGAAAGCCGATTTATCCTGTTGAAGAGAGAGCAGTTCCTTCTTCAACGATGAATGACGAATCAACTTGGCCTACTCAGCCATTTCCAATAAAACCCTTGCCGTTAACTCGAACCGAGTTTAATGAAAGTATCATCACAGATATCTCAACAGAGGCGCATGATTTTATAAAGACAGAAGCAAGTAAATATTCATGGGGAAGCATTTATCAGCCCCCTGGTTTGCAAGGGATTATTCAGTTGCCTGGATTCAGGGGTGGGGCTGAGTGGAGTGGTGGTGCCATCGATCAGGAGACCGGAATCATGTATGTGGGATTAAACGACATCCCAAACATTGTTCAACTGGTAGCGGAAGGAAGTGAAAAAGAA
>JAHEMS010000312.1 GCA_024643595.1 Bacteroidota bacterium | reverse complement strand
TGACTGTGATGGGAATTGCAGGCTTGGTGGCGGTCATGATTTTATCAAATATCTTTCCAATGATATAAGTATGAGTAGCTGGGAAAATACCGTCATTAAGACCACACCAAAAGACAATGTTGGGATTGTTACTCATGCTAAAGGTCTTGTGAAGGGTACAGAGATAGCCGGTGGCATTGTGCTTCGCGAAGATATTCCAATGGCACATAAAGTACTTTTAGAAGACTTGCCAAAGGGTAGTCCGGTAATTCGGTACGGACAGGTAATAGGCTATGCTGAAAAGAACATGTATGCAGGCAATTGGATAAACGAAACCAATATGGTGATGCCACAACCTCCTGATCTAAATGATATTGATTTTGAATCGCATGCTGTCACATTACCTGAACCTTTAACGGGATATACTTTTCAAGGATTTAGAAATGCTAATGGAACGGTGGGAACAAAGAATATCCTTGGCATTACCATCAGTGTGCATTGTGTAGCCGGCATGACCAACTACATAACTAATAAAATCAAACAAGAATTACTTCCGCTCTATCCAAATGTAGATGATGTTGTTACGTTCAATCACAATTATGGTTGTGGTGTAGCGATTGATGCACCTGCCGCTATTATTCCTATCCGGACAATAAAACACATAGCACAAAATCCAAATTTCGGTGATGAAGTTATGATCATTGGTCTGGGTTGCGAAAAACTAAGGCCTGAGCGGTTGCTGCCTAGTGGTGAAAAGACTGAACATCAATCCATTACATATATGCAAGATGAGGCGTTCAATGGCTTTTATGAAATGGTGGATGGAATAATGGACACCGCTAAATTACACTTAGAAAAATTGAATAAAAGAAAACGTGAATCATGCCCCGCATCTGACTTAGTGGTAGGTATGCAATGTGGTGGCAGTGATGCTTTTTCCGGTTTGACAGGCAACCCCACTGCCGGATTTGCTGCAGATCTGATTGTGCGCGCTGGTGGAACAGTGATGTTTTCTGAGGTGACAGAAGTGCGAGATGCAATCCACCTTCTCATCCCCAGATCGATTAACGAGTCGGTAGCGAAGGCATTAAAAGACGAAATGACCTGGTATGACAATTATTTAGCAACTGGTTTGGCAGATCGCAGTGCCAATACAAGTCCAGGTAATAAGCGGGGAGGACTAAGTAATATAGTTGAAAAGGCCTTGGGCTCTATCGCCAAATCGGGCACAAGTCCTATAGTAGGCGTGGTATCACCTGGAGAAAAAGTTAAAACCAAAGGACTAAATTTTGCTGCGACTCCGGCTAGTGACTTTGTGTGTGGAACTTTGCAATTTGCCGCTGGAATGAATTTGCACGTCTTCATTACAGGACGGGGCACTCCTTACGCATTGTCGGTGGTTCCTGTCATTAAAGTCAGCTCTAATTCAAAGCTCAGTAATCGATGGCATGATCTCATTGATCTCGATGCCGGTCCCATTGCCTTTGGCAGCAAAACAATTGAAGAAATGGGTTGGGAACTCTTTCACATGATATTAGAGGTGGCCAGTGGCACGCGCAAGGTCTGCACTGATAAACTTGGTCTTTACAACGATCTGATATTATTTAATCCCGGACCACTAACCTAGAAACTTATTTTTCCCTATTATAAAACTAAATCGTAATGGCACTATCATTATCTCAAATCAAAGCATCACTGGAAGATGGATTATTATCTTTCCCCATTACTGACTTCGATGAGAATGGAAAGTTCAATCCTGTAACATTTGCCAATCGACTGGAGTGGTTCGTCACGCATGATGTATCTTCTATTTTTGTAGCGGGAGGAACCGGAGAATTTTTTTCACTTTCAGAAACGGAATATAAGCAAATCGTAGAAGTTACTTCTAAAACAATTCAGCAAAGAATTCCTGCGATATCCAGTGTTGGCCGGAGTATTCCCGAGGCTATTGCTTTCGCAAAAATTGCAGAAGAGGCCGGCATGAATGCCTTGTTACTCATGCCGCCATACTTAACTGAATGTCCACAGGATGGAACATTTGAATATGCCAAGACCATTATGAACAACACCAGCCTGCCAGTTATCTATTATAATCGCGCGAACGGAATACTTTCTAGCCACTATATTCAGAAACTGGCCGATCAATGTGAAAATTTTATTGCATTGAAAGATGGAACGGGTAATATGCAGGAGTTGAATGATACCATAAAATCGGTGGGCAGGCGGTTATCATTTATTGGAGGTGTTCCTACGGCAGAAATCATCGCGGAAGCATATTTATCTATTGGCGTGAACACCTATTCTTCCGCAGTTTTCAATTTTGTTCCAGAATTGGCCAATCACTTTTACAAAAATCTGCGAGCTGGAAACAAAGAAATTGTGGGACAAATTCTGAGAGAATTCTTTATTCCGTTCGTTCGATTAAGAAGCAAAAAAAATGGTTATGCAGTAAGCCTTATTAAGGCGGGAGCAAAGATCATTGAACGGAGTGCAGGTGATGTTCGGGCGCCCTTGGTCATGCCAAATTCCGATGAAGTAGACCTGCTCTCGAAGATCATAAGTTCAACCAAACATCTTTCCGGAAAATAAGCGCTTTGGATATCAATTGATTCGAACCCTTTCTGGACAGAAGTAACTGACCCAGTAAATCTGTCAGCGGCTAGCCCTAATAGTGTGGAACGTAAGTAAACGTTATACTTCCCATCCCTTGCGATATACTCTTCCTACAAATTGATTGGCCTCTTCCAGATTGGTTATTTTCATATTCAATCCATCCCAAAGTAATTTTTTGCGGGCGAAGAATTCTTGTTTACCATTACTGTTTTCTTTTTTCAACATATAACTACGGATAGCCAGGTTTCCCATTAAAACAGTTTCCGTCATAGGTCCCGCGTAATCAAAGGAGGAGGTTAGTCCACGATGTTCACTACTATTGAAGCCAGCCTTGCAGGCGTCTACCCATCTTCGTTGATGCCCATATTCTGGTTCATCATTTGGTTCTACTTCGGGACCGAATTCCGTTGTGCCGTCATATAGGAAAAGTTTTGGCATTAAAGGTGAGCTGTCATTAATGTTTGTGGAGATCAGCCCTTTTTCCCCAATAATCAACACCCCATTGCTGCTTTGTGATCCACCAATATCCATATTAGCGGGGATTATTTCAGGATGGGAAGGTCTGATGCCACCATCGCTCCAGGTCATTTCGATAGGTGATTTACTTTTTTCAGTAGCTCCAAAATGTAAGGTGATAAAAGAAGAGGCTGGACAACCTTCCGGGTTATAATCGGGAGTCCACATCTGAGAATAGACAGATCCGACACTGCATTCTGCATCGGTAGGATATTTTAATCCTAATGTTCTGAATGGTATATCAACCAGATGACAACCTACATCGCCAAGAGCACCTGTTCCAAAATCCCACCAACCTCTCCAACTAAATGGATGCAGGTTGGGAATATACGGGCGGTATGCAGCTGGCCCAAGCCAAAGGTCCCAATTCAATTCTTTTGGTTTTTTACTTTCATCGGGGGCCGGCATGGCAAATCCTTGTGGCCATACTGGTCTGTTCGTCCAGATTTGAACTTTAGATATTTTACCGAGTGCGCCAGAGTCGACCCATTTTTGTACCATCCCTAATAGTGGATTAGATCCTCCCTGATTACCCATCTGACTCACAATTTTATTTTTTCTTGCCATTTCTGTTAGCAAGCGTGCCTCACGGATATTGTGTGTCATTGGTTTCTGAACATATACATGCTTCCCGCGTTGCATACAGAAAGCGGCAGCAGGGCCATGAACATGATCTGGTGTAGATATAGTCACGGCATCAATGTCTTTCTCTTTATCCAACATCTCCCGATAATCGGCATACAGTTTGGCCTTGGGGAAATTCTCAACAGATGTCTTAGCAGATCCGGAGAAATCCACATCACAAAGCGCGGCAACTCTTTCACGCCCTTTCACGGAAGCGTTTCGAATATCACTGGCTCCTTTTCCGCCGGCACCAATGGCAGCTAAATTTAATTGATCACTCGGTGCCGTAAATCCCAATCCTCCCAATACATGCCTGGGTACGAGAAAAAAAGAAGATGCAAATACACTGTTTTTAATAAATATTCTGCGTGATACTTTGGATTGTCCTTTTCTTTGATTCTTCATGATGGTAGCCTTAGGTTTATTGAAATTTGATGTACAGAATAAAAATACAGAAAAGAAAGAACAGCGTAATTAAAAGTCTTAAAATTTGCTGATTTCAATAAGCTTTGAACGATATGGTCATAGTTTTTAATAGCAGTCTAAGAACTTAGTGATAAGTATCCAGCAACACTCATCAATAGAATAAGAGCGACAAAAAAAATCGAAATAATGTGATATGATTTTCTTGGGTGGCGATACCAGAAAAAAATGGAGAACGATAATAGTAATGATTGAATTACTAATTCAGGCAGAAATAGTATTTGTTGCTGTATCGGGATTTTGGTATAGATCATTCCGTCGATTGAACCCATTGAAGGACCAAAGGTGGATAGGATAGATAGTCCAATAAAAAGTATCCAAAGTTTAAGCCATCCATGTTCTTCAAAAAGAAAGACTGATTTAAATGGCCATAGTGCGAGGGTAAATATCAACCCCCTGATAATTTGAAGGCCTGGGCCCAGGGCAACCACCGCTGAATCAGTGGGTCGCATAAATAAACCCAAATCACCAGCTGCAAATATCTTCTTATAGTCTAAAAGATACATCGCCAAAAGACCAACAATAAAGTAAGTTATCGTATGAGCAGCAGTTATCCGCCAAGTAAAAATGGCGATTTCTTTAGTGAATATTTTCATGCTTATTTAGAATAATTTGTCGTTCATAAAATGGGTTAATCGATATTATCGAATAAGAAATAAAATTCTATTTCTCTAAAGGGCCTTCCCATAAAACTTGCTCGATCATCCATTTGTCTCCACTTTTTGAAAGCAGGAGTATTTAACTCCTCACTAGGCTGCTATTTTATCCGAAGCTATATGGTCATGATGTCTAA
>JAHEMS010000311.1 GCA_024643595.1 Bacteroidota bacterium | reverse complement strand
AAATAGACCAACTTCACCAGCCAGTCGTTGGGAGTCGCAAGTATCTTTTTCTTCAACACCCAGAATACCAAAGTCAACAGCCAGCTTATTAAAGATTTTAGCGAGTGCAACACTGGCATGCTTGCCACGGATATGATAGGCCGGGTAACTTTCTACAAACCATAAGATATCGACAGGTCTCTTTATGTCTTTCATTATAGGAACCGGTACACCAGCACCCTGCACCCAATCAGCACGTTTCTTCTGCGATTCACCCAGCGGATTACCGTATTCAAAGGTATTGGTAAAAGCCTTTTGCAGTTCTTCAGGAACATTGCCTTCCAGCACAGCTTGTTCACGAACAGCTGGCATAATCTTAATCATGTCGACAGATTTGGGGCAGACCCTTAAGCATTGCATGCACGTGGTACACTCCCATAATGTTTCGGCCGTTAACAAATCTTTACCTACTTGTAGATCCCTGAAAATTCTCAGAGGACCATAGTGACCAACATTGTTTACTGGACACACGGGCACACACTGACCACATTGATAGCACCATCCCATCGATTCAGCATTGGCAATGTCAGTTACCTTGTCAAGTGTAGAAGTGTCATAATCGAATAACACACGTTGTTCAAACATCCTGTTCCACTCGGCCGTTAAGGTTATTCCATCAACAACAACACTTTCTTTTTCAATGATTTGTTTTTTATCTACCGGCATAATTGGTAATTAAAAGTTTTTCAAATTATAATCTTCAGACTGCCTGCGGCAGTTTAAGTACTCCTAATAAACGCCTGGTAAATTCTGGCAAACCAGGCATTACTTTATTAAATTCTTGGGTCATGCGCATACGAAGCACTGTATATGCATAAACCACATAAACACATGACAAGAAAACATCGGTACCAAATAACGATCTGCTGATAAATTGAAATTCAGCCGCCTCACCAACGGAATGCACGAAGGCAACACCTTTTCCTACTTTCAAGTATACTTCGCCTGCATGTTCTCCATGCAAGTCAAATCCTTCCGTTGTAACCAAAGGCAGAGCACCTGTCTTCTTACCAGGATCCCACATCCAACGCGTCCACATCCAATACAATCCAGGATTGTTGAAATGAAGCAGTTCACCGGCAAGGTCTGTTTTCATTCCTATATCGCCTCCGGCCAAGTTGGTTACAAAAGCATGAAACCTATCCTCAATTTTATCTTCTCCGTAGAGTAAGTTTTTTATTTCGCCTTTTAGCTGGACATAAGATTGGGCATCAGTAATTTTTTTGAAATGTCTGCGGGTGGCAAAAACACTACGTAAGATTTCATTCAATTCCTGATCAGCTAATCGATCGATTCTGTCAATTTGAAGATGGTGCTGAAAGAAAGCACTCTTTAATTCCAGGTCAGCAGCAATCGCAATCAGTTCTTCACGACTTACACGGCTAAGCGTTTCATTCATGAATTCTTTTGCAACGGATATGTCAATCAACTGACTCATCTCAATTAATTATGCAGGTATCGCCACGGTACGTAAGGATGCAATCGCTTTCATGGCAGCAGCTCCTGCGCTGGAAACACAATCTTCTAAATCAGCCGGTCCAGTGGCTGCACCAGCGGCAAACACACCGGGCACATCCGTTGAAACAGTATTGAGCGCTCCACCGATTGTTTCGATAAACCCAAATTTATTTTTCTTTACACCAAAAATGTCAGCTACTTTTTTGGTGCCTTCACTTGGCTCCATACCAACGGCAAGGATAACAATATCCATTGGTATTTCTAATGGCCTTCGCATGGTGGTATCCTCACCCTTCACAAGCAAACGGTCTCCTTTCTTCACGATTTCTGTGGCTATTCCCTTTACATAGTTTACTTTATATTTTTCCTGAGCTGGCCAATAGATTTCATTTTCCCAATAGCCATACATTCTCATATCGATATAGAAAATAAATACTTTACAATCCGGAACATGCTGGCGTACTTCAATGGCTTGCTTACTGGATATTCCGCAACATACTTTTGAGCAATACTCATTTCCGATCTGGCGATCGCGTGAACCTACGCACTGAATAAAACAAACACTCTTAGGCTTTTCTCCATTGGAGGGCCGAACGAAATTGCCAGACTTGAACATTTTTTCTGCATCGACCAGCGTAATCACATCATCATGTTCATAGTATCCATATTTTTGTGTTTCACGTCCCGGATCGAAATGTGTAAATCCCGTGCAAATAATTACCGACCCAGCGTCAATAGTAACTTCCTTGCCTCCCTGATTGGCTTTCACCTTGAAATTACCAACGCTTCCTGAGGAACCAATTACTTCAGTATTGAACATCAGCGTTACATTAGGACTATTAGTGATGGCGTCCACCATTTCACCAATGGCTTCCTCTGCGCTGCGCATGTCAGGTGTAAGGGCGGCATATTGAGAAGCATCCGGTGTGCCACCCAATCGATCTCGTTTTTCGACAATGGTCACTTTGTATCCTATAGAGGCAATTCCGCGAGCGGCTTCCATTCCGGTTGGTCCGCCACCAATTACAAGTATATTTTCGCTAGCCATGATGTTTATCTTAAATTTTTATGAATTATTTTTTTTCTGCGTCTTCCCAAGTGAGGTAAGGCATCTCACCCCGTTTAATTTTATCCGCTTCGACTTGAAATTCTGCCCACATTTTTTCGTGATCAATTCCAATCTTTTCAAGGAAGCGCGTATTGTCTGTATTATGCCAATGCAACTGGAGTACTTTATAAGGATGGGCACCCATTGCTAAGGCAGCAATTTGTGAGTCGGAGAGAACGGGCAAGCCAACTTTTTTTCCATGAGCTTTACCAGCAAATTGACTTTGGTCAAGTGTGGTAACACATCCGGTATCGTGGGTAATCGTAATATCAGGATTGACTTCTTCAATCATTACTTCAATTTTCCGCTGCACTGAAAAAGAGCGCGAAAAATCACGTGAAACCAGGATGTGACGAAATCCAAATCCACAGCAATCAAACCAAGTTGAATAATCACCTACAGTAATCCCCAGGGCCTTTAAAGTGGAAGTGATGATGGCGCTTCGTTGTGCCCCGTAAATTTCACTATCGTAAATAGCATCTTCTTCAATGAGTTTATGATAATGGCAGGCTGGATGAACCGTGGCGGTGATCATGCTCATGTCTATCACTTGACGTTCGGCTATTCGCTTGCGCATCGCAAGTACCCATTCGCTATAGTGAATAATTTCTTCCGGCATGACCATAGGCATACCTAACTTCTCCATGATCTTCTTCACCTTTCTGCGAAGTTCGGGTTGATGCACCAATGCATGACGCACTTCCTTATAATGTCCGAAGCTGGTACCACAGTGTATAACCGGGAAATAACCAGACTTGTATGCAGAGGCGAAATTGCGTAACGCCACCGCTGCCTGTGCTTCTGGATTTGACGTTGCTGAGGCATAGTAATTCCATGCCGTGCATGATGTCTGATCCATAGGATCATGATAATCCAACCCGAACGCACGATTTAGCCAGAAGATTGAAGTGGAGTAACCAGGAATATGTCCACATTGCCCACAACTTTTGTGATGCCACGTTTTTTCTACAGGTATTTTCTTTATCCTTCCAAATTTGGTTTTCTCCTCCATGTAAGGCTCAGGCACCCGGGGAACTATCCATTCCCCTTCTTTCTCCAGTTGCAAAACCGCATCGCGGATGTCTTCGGTGGGAGCTTCATCGGGGTTTGCTTCAAACTTCCGATCAACTGCCTTCACAATAGGTAAATGAATCATTTGTATAGAGGGTTTTAATTAGTCAAAAGAAATATCATCATAGCCAGCTTCTTCCAGTCGTTCTTCCATAACATCCACCAGGATCATAAACAGACCTTCATCAACACCTTCAATCAATTTCATTACTCCAGTCATGTGCCAGATCAGGTACAACTCCACAATAGTTTTATCGGTTATTTTCCAACCCGTTTCGGTCGTATGCAATGTTTCTGGTGGTAAGGCTTTTCTCCATACGTCCAGGTTATCAGAAATTTCCTTCACATGACCACCCCAATCAGGGAATGCATTGGGCTGCAACATGTCTGGCGACACCTGCGATCCAGTTGACATGATTTTATAAATGATACGACCGTATCCTTCCAGGGCTTCCTTAGCAGTTTTCAATCCGTTCTTCACAGCAACTTCACGCATGATTGTGATAATCTGTCCTGGACTATTCTGCCTTGGACAGCGATCGCATGAGAAGCATTGTGAACAATCCCATACGCTGTCATTCATCAATGTATACATGAGATCGACATCTTCACGAGCAGCAGCCTGTGCAATTACTCTTGGACTAAAATCATAAAAGCGAGCTGACGGACAGGCCGCTACACAAATGCCACACTCATAGCAACCGTATAATACATGATGCCAGCGGTCATCAGCCTTCACTTCATCAAACAAACGTTCCTTTTCTTCATAGGCAACATTCGCATATTTTTTGCCGCTCAGATCGAGGGCCATTGGATTTAGTGCCATTGTCGTTGATTAAGTATCATAAATTCAAACTAAACATCTTTCCTGCACATGTTCACTTCGTATTACTCGTAGGTATCAGAACCTTCAATATGGGTACAGGCTTTAATGTTGTCCTTTTCTATTTTCGTTTTATAAGCAGCCACTGCATTATCTCCAGTTACCAAAGCACTCAAATCAGATTCAAGCGATTCAGGTTTCATCTTTACTACCCAGCCATCCCGATAAGGACTTCGGTTGATTAGTTGGGCATCACCCACCAGTTTTTCATTCACTTCGGTGATTACTCCAGAGATAGGGGATTTAACCGGCCCAACCCACTTACCACTTTCAACGGTGGCAATTGGCTTTCCTTTTTTTCTATCGGTACCTGCACCTTTTGCTTTGGCATGCAATATTGGTCCAGCGAGATTCTGAGCGATATCCGTCATGCCAACGGTAACAGATCCATCGTCATTTACACGAATCCAGGTATTGTCCTCTACTGAGTAATAGAGGTCCTTAAGGATAACAC
>JAHEMS010000310.1 GCA_024643595.1 Bacteroidota bacterium | reverse complement strand
TGCCAATAATACCCTCACTGCTTCATTGGTCTGCCAATTTATCAATGCATCAAACGCTACTTCCTTTTCTTTCTCATTGCCATGATAAAATGTGGAGACTACCTTCTCCAGTGAGTTTGCATCATTCAAATAAGGTAATACGGGAAGCACTTTAATTTTTTGAGACAAATAAGCTTCGTTGATCAACGCTACTGAAGTTTTATCCAGCGCTGAAATAATCGCTATCTGAATTGCCTTTATCTCGTTATCATTTGAATATCCTGATAACATTTTTAAAAGCGCACTTACGTTATTTCCCGAGGATACATTTGGCAGTGCCCTAAAGGCAGCTTCTTTCACCAATGCATCATTGGAGGAAGTTTGTTTTGCAACTACATCAAATTGATTAACAGCGCGTCTTGCCGCAAGAATTTGTAACAAAGCCACTTTATTGATTGATTGAGCCGCCTCTGCTTTTTGAGCAAGTAAGGCATCCGTGTCTTTATCTGCTACCTGTAAAATAGCATCTTTGGCAGCACTGAGTTCTGCGTCATCCGTTGATTTCAACAGATAGTCCACCAAGACAGGTGTGAATTTTTTATTTTTATAAACAGCTATTTCAGAGGCAGCAGTGATCCTTGTCGGCTGGTTAGATGAGGAAAGCGCAGGCACCAACATTGATTCAACAAATCCATCATTCCGGTTAGCCTTAGCGAGCATCGACAAGATATCAGCCTGAGCTGTACCCGTTGATTTTTTATATTGTTTTTGCCATTGCTTTAGCGCAGCTGGCGAGCCGGCCGATGAAACAGCGATCTTCAAAACCTCCTTTTGATATTCTTCATCAAAACGACCGCGATCTTTAATCAGCAGCGCCACTGATGCCTGTGCATCCACCTGAGTGGAAGCTTTCAACCCAGCCAGTCTGAAATGTTGTTGTGAGGCATCCGTGGTATTATCTAATAAATTCTTACTGATTTCTTTCACCAGCGTATTGTTGCTCTTGCTAGTCATCTGATGCAGATATTCAACCAATGCTGTTGTAGCTTCAGTTGGATCATTCCTAAACCCAACATTTTTAGCTTGTTGCAATAGCACAGTGTATGAACCGGCATCAGACAGCAATGCTAATGTCCACAACGCTTGCTTTTTAAGAATACTGTTGTCACTTGTTGCAAATGGAGTAATTACTGCAACAGCAGGCTGGTAGTTTAATTCACCCAATGCCTTAATCAACCTCACCTGGATATTGACTGCCTGATTTGGCAGTGCGGACAACAACACTTTACGTGCCTCTTCCGTACCGATAGACACCAGCGCTGAAATGGCGGGATCAAAGGATTCTTTATCACCGATATAATCTTTAAGCACCGATACCGATTCATTGGAGCCAACCAGTTTTAGGTTGTCCATGAAGTATGCCTTTACTTCAGCATTGGTGATCTTCTTCAGTGCCGCAAGATATGCCAGCTCAATTTTAGCCTTATCCTCTTTGGTGGTCGCATAATGAGTTAACAACGAAACCGCATAGCGGTAGGGAATTCCTTCGTTTACTCCATTCGGTTGCACGCCTTCGGTAACTAAGGTTAATCCTTCATCGCCAAGGGATACCATCTCTTTAAATAATCGCGCAGCTTGCTGATTGTCTGAGGCGGGAAGTATGGCCAACATATCGGCCACTTTGGTTTTTGTTAAGCGTTGGTCCTGTGCCGGCAATAAGAGCGGTGCGAGGAGTAACAACAGAAAAATTGTACGATTGAATTTATTTAATTTCATTTCAGTGTAGTCTTAATGTGGTAATTAGATTTTCCAGGAACCTCTCATCGGTTGATTGATCAACCGGTTAGCAGCTTCATCGTTGATAAATTCCTGTTTCACCGGATCAAAATCCAGCGATCTTCCCAATTGAAGGGCGATCTTTCCCATATTCACAATCGTAGCCGAACGATGACCATTGATTTCATTAAGTCCAAACTTCTTACGGCTTTTTACCGATTCAGAAAAAACTGACATCTGAGGTTCGGGATCAGGAAATGTATCAATGACTTTAAGGATATTAGGGATATCCGATTTAAAGCCACGATAAATTTTTCCTTTAGGTCCTTCGATGTAAGGCACACTGGTGTCTTTATTTTCTCCGTCCAGAATAATTTTACAACCATCGGCATAAGTAAATTCAATGCGCCTCCATGTGCCCACTGCATCATCATGCTGTTGTGGACAATCAACATCTACCCGTATCGGACTTGTGTTATCTTTTCCTAAAATATATTGCACCGGATCAATGTAATGCTGGCCCATATCACCCAGGCCTCCTCCATCATAATCCCAATAGCCTCTGAATGTGCTATGCACACGGTGCGGATTGTATGGCTTATATTGAGCAGGGCCGAGCCACATATCGTAATCCAATTCTTCTGGCACGGGCATCGGGTCCAAATCTGTTTTTCCAACCCAATAAAACTTCCAATTAAAACCCGTTACCCCACTGATGGTAACTTTGAGTGGCCAGCCCAGGATACCACTATCCACCGCCTTCTTTAGTGGCTTAACAGCAGTGCCAAGTCCATAGAAATTATCTTTAAATCGAAACCAGGTATTTAGTCTGAACATACGACCATATTGTTCCATGGCCTCCACTACACGTTTGCCTTCGCCAATGGTTCTGGTCATTGGCTTCTCACACCAGACATCTTTACCAGCCTGGGCAGCCATTACAGACATGATGCCATGCCAATGAGGCGGAGTGGCAATGTGGACGATATCAATGTCAGGCTGAGCTAACAACTCTCTGAAATCGGAATAGCCACGTACATTTCCACCTGCCAAAGCAATTGCGTCTTTGAGATGGTTTTTGTCCACATCGCACATGGCCAACACTTTTGTTCCTTCGTATTCAATATGGCCACGTCCCATGCCACCTACGCCAATGATGGCTTTGGTAAGAGTGTCGCTCGGTGCGAGAAATCCCGGACCTCCCAACACATGGCGAGGTACAATGGCAAATGCACCCAGGGCGAGAGCGGATTTTTTTATAAAGTCCCTGCGTGAGTTATTAGTTGGACTAATGCTATTGGATTTTTTCATTCCCATAATAGTTATGAATAGATATTGTTAGATTTATTTCAATGATTAGCACCCGAATTTTTCTGTACATATGGAATTCCTTGAAAGCTATTCCGATACAGAAAAACTCGCTCTCAATGTACTTATTTATATGCTAAAAAATACTTGGCTTATATATCCGGTAAATATTTAGTTCGATCAGAATTTGAGTTTTATTAACTCATCGGCAATCTTCCTGTCATTGCTCAGTCGGGGCACTTTGTTCTGGCCACCCAGTTTGCCCTGTGATTTCATATAGTCGATAAAGGCGTTTTTCCGAAGGGGAGCGATGATCATCGAACGCAAAATATTTCCGGAAATCAAATCATCGTAATACACATTCAACCCGCGAAGCTGGTTATCCAGCTCCAAAGAAAATGTAGCCAGGTCTTTGGGCGGGTTTGCAAATTCAATCAACCATTCATGGTGAGGCATTCCTTCAGCGGGTGCCACATTGGGCGCTACCGTAAACTCTACCAATTCTACCTCTGGAAATTTCTGCATCGTGAACTTCATGGCCTTTTCCACTTCTTCGCCTATCACGTGTTCGCCAAAAGCTGAAATAAAATGTTTGATCCTACCGCTTACTACAAGGCGATAAGGATTTTTAGAGACAAACTTCACCGTGTCACCTATTGAATAACCCCACAAGCCTGCATTGCTGTTGATGATCACCGCATAATTTTTTCCAAGCTCAACCTCTTCTATGGAAAGCCTGCGCGGATTATGATTGAAGTATTCTTCCGTTGGAATAAATTCAAAAAATATCCCTGAGTTCAATAACATCAATAACCCCTCTGCGCGTTGTGAGTCCTGGTAAGCGATAAATCCTTCAGAAGCAGGGTACGTCTCTATAGCATCAACTTTCCTTCCAATCGTCTCAAATATTTTAGCACGATATGGTTCAAAATTCACGCCTCCGTAAACAAACATCGAAAAGTTGGGAAATACATCTTTCACCTTTTTTCCCGTTCGCTCCACAATACGATCAAAATACATTTGTGCCCACGGAGGTATGCCAGAGATCAGCGTCATATCGGCATGGATCGTTTCGTCAATGATCTTATCCAGTTTTGTTTCCCAATCATCAATACAATTAGTGGCATAACTTGGCTTTTGGTTGGTGCGCAGATAGCCGGGAACATGATGATTCACAATTCCAGAAAGTCTTCCGGTCTTTATACCGGCTTTTTCATCGAGCTCAGGACTTCCGGAAAGAAAGATCAATCCACCATCAAGGAAGGAAGCATTACCTGTTTCATGAACATAACTCAATAATGCGTTACGTGCACTGTTAATATGGTTGGGCACGGACTCTTTTGTTATTGGAATATATTTAGTGCCCGAAGTTGTTCCGGATGTCTTTGCAAAATAGGCCGGCTTGCCTTTCCACAGGATGTCAGGCTCACCACGCAACACCTTTTCAACATACGGTTTCAGGTCTTCGTAATCACGAATCGGAACTTGTTTTTTGAAATCCTCATAAGTCCTGATGCTCTCAAAGCCATGATCTTTTCCAAAAAGTGTGCTCTTGCCGCCTTCCATCAGGTGATTGAAAACGCTATGCTGATAGATTATAGGTTTAAGTGACCATTCTTTTGTTTCCTTTGCAATAAAAGCTGCGAAAGGTTTTGCCAGCACTGAACGTATACCCATAGAATGTAAAAATAAGGCTAAGACATCGAGGCTGCAAACCCCCATTGAAAGACTGACAAACCTTCCGGTTTTAATTTTTGGGATAATATTTGGAGGGCTATTGGCAGTTATCAGATAGAAACATCTGATGGTTTTAATCGTTGGAGTACTAAAATTCGACTTTATGAATATGCTTAAAACTATTGTTGTTGGATTTATTGCCGGGCTTGCCGGAGCTTATTCTTTCTATGCTTACCAGGAAGAAAAAGGAGCCAGGCAACAGAAAGAAATACAATACCAGGTATCCGACT
>JAHEMS010000309.1 GCA_024643595.1 Bacteroidota bacterium | reverse complement strand
CTGCTCCAATTCAGCAACAATACCTATTTCGCGATCATAATCAATGTAGCAGAACTGGGTTGCCACTTCATGGGAATCAAAATGAAAATTATATCTAAACCTCGAATAAATAGATTCTTTAGAACAACTGCCCAACATATCGAGCCATAAAGGTTCGTCTTCAGGTTTGATAGGTCTCAGCAATATTTTGGTTCCATCTTTTAACTCTGCGTCTCGTATCCATCGGGCGGGATAGGGGCGCATCAACAAATGTGCATAATCAATAGAACCTTTTCCAAGCATTTTTTGGTCAATTACAATTCTGGCATCCAAAACAATGACATCCGTTGGCGTAACAATTAATGGATTTATCTCAAGATCTTCAATTTCAGGATAATCCGCAGCAAGATAAGAAAGGCGAATAATCACTTCAATCAATTTATCAATTG
This sequence comes from Bacteroidota bacterium, assembly GCA_024643595.1. Classification (GTDB taxonomy): domain Bacteria; phylum Bacteroidota; class Bacteroidia; order Cytophagales; family Cyclobacteriaceae; genus ELB16-189. The sequence continues at coordinate 4,610 of JAHEMS010000309.1, read as the reverse complement.
CTTTCGAAGTTTCCCCTCGATAACCCTTCAGCAGAGGATAAATCTGCAGTGAGCTGACCATTTGTCTCGCAAGTTGCTCATTCAGTGGCGGAAATTCAAGCCTTCGGTCATTAAAAAGTTCTCCGGTGGTTCCGCCCATTCCTACCATCATCACAGTTCCGAAAACAGGATCTTTTTTAATTCCTAGAATCATTTCGACGCCATCCTTAGTAACCACCATTTTTTGAACAGTAATTCCCTCAATTTTGGCATCAGGTTTCTTCTCACTTACAGATTTTATAATATTCCTGAAAGTAATCCTCACCATTTCTTCATTTCTGACATTTAAAGCCACGCCACCAACATCTGACTTACTAATAATATCTCGTGAATGAATTTTTAATACAACCGGATATCCCTTTTCTTCAGCAACAGCAACAGCTTCATCTTCAGTTTTTACTGAAACCGGATGGGTGGTTTCAATTCCATAATCATTAATTAGCATCTTGGAATCGTCTTCTGAAATAACAGATGATTTTGGGAAAATAGTGGAAAGATACTTCTTCCTTAAATCTTCCCTGTTATAATGAAAAGAAACTGGTATTTCTTTTGGCGTCTCATACAACATTTCCAAATTTCTAGAATAAGACGAGAGTATCATAAAAGCCCGGATAGCTTGTTCTGGAGTAGCGTACACAGCTATTCCAGCATCGGTAAAAATTCTAACCCCTTCACGCATGCTTGCCCCTCCTAACCATGCGGCCATTATCAATTTGGTAGTTGATTCAGCCAATTTAACAATTTGCTTTGCCGTCTCAGTTGGATCGGTCATTGCTTGAGGAGTAAGAATGACTAGAACCGCATCAACATTTTCATCGTTGAGCACAATTCTTGTTGCTTCAGTAAATCTTTCCGGTGTTGCATCACCCAGCACATCCGCCGGATTTCCGTGCGACCAATAAGAAGGCAAGTATTCGTCCAGACTTTTCAGCGTTTCATCGGACAACTCAACAAGTTTGCCTCCGAGAGACAACAAAGTATCTGTAGCCATAACGCCAGGTCCACCGGCATTGGTAACCAAAGCAAGCCCTGACCCACGTGGTATTCTTTTACGTCCGATAAGGTCGGTAAAATCAAATATATCTCCAATATCATAAACCCTCGCAAGCCCTGCCCTGCGGAAAACTGCATCGTAAATTGAATCATCAGAAGCTATTGCTCCTGTATGGGAAGCAGCAGCCCGCGCTGACTCAGGGAACCGACCAGATTTATAAACGATAATTGGTTTTTTACGTGCAAATGCACGTGCCGCCGACATAAACGATCTTGCATCAGCCAAAGCTTCAACGTAAAGAACGATCGATTTAGTGCTTGAATCCTGACCAAAGTAATCTATTAAATCCCCGATTTTGACTCCCATCGTGTTGCCAACAGAAACAAAATAAGAAAAACCAATTTTAGCCTCATATGCCCAGTCAAGAATTGAAGTACACAATGCTCCCGATTGTGATATAAACGCTACGTTCCCTTTTCTTGGCATACGATTGGCAAAACTGGCGTTCATTTTTATTCCGGGCACTATTACACCTAAGCAATTTGGTCCAATTACCTTCATTCCAGGGAACATAGAAACTTGTTCTTTCAATTTCTTCTCAATTTCGGCACCCTCTTTACCAGATTCTTTAAATCCCGCAGACAATATAATTATTCCTTTAATTCCTGCTTCTCCACATTCTTTTACGATACCTGGAACAGTAATCGCTGCAGTCATTATCAAAGCCAAATCAGGCGTTTTTGGCAAACTATTAACATTTGGAAAACATGCTATTCCCATAACAGCCTCTCGCTTTGGATTTACAGGATAAACTACTCCGTCAAATCCTCCGCTTACCAGATTTCTCAAAGTGATTCCACCAACACTGTCGGGATTATTTGACACGCCGATTAAAGCGATTCTTTTTGGCCTGAAGATAGTGTCTAGTTTTGTAATTGGCATCTTAATGTAGTTTTATCAATAATGGTCAGTTTCTATTTGAAAATAAAACATCTCTTTTAAAAAGATTCCCACTTTCGTGGGAATGAGATAACCATTTTCTCGTTATTGTTATTTTGTTCACAAAAGTAGGAAACATTCGAGTAATATGTAGTTGAATTCAATCTAAATTGCATTCTTTAAGGCATAAAAAAAGCATCCTGACAAAGGATGCTTTTTTATTATTATAAATAATTAACTATGTTCTTTCTCCAATAGGCAAAACCACTTTTCCTTGTGTTTCATTTATCACTTCTGCCATTGCAAGGTAAATTGCTGAGAATCCACAGAAAATACCTTCATAACCAGCAATTGTTCCAATTAATGCACTTTCTGTCCAATCTCTTATTGCCAAAAGAAAGAACAGAACCCACAAGGTAAAGAAAATGGTTTGCAAAGCACGATTTTTGCCAAAAGTGCCTATCCACATAAAGAATGTAAACAAGCCCCACATGAAGAGATACCAACCCATAAAAGCTTTTGGAGTGGCATCCATCCAGCCTAGTTTGGGCAAAACGATGAGATGCACAAGTGTCAGCCAAAAAAATCCATAAGAAACGAAAGCAGTCATTCCAAATGTATTCCCTTTTTTAAACTCTAAAATACCGGCAACTATTTGCGCAAGGCCACCATAGAAGATTCCCATTGCAAGAATCATTGATACGATTGGGAAAAATCCCGCATTGTGAATGTTCAACAAAACGGTCGTCATTCCAAAGCCCATTAAACCAAGAGGAGCCGGATTTGCTAATTTTATTTCCATTGTAATTTAATTGTTTGTTAATAAATGAAATTTATCTGATGATTATTAATTTCGAAATTCGAACATTACCTATCGTTTCACTTCAACCTTTGCGCCTTGAATAATTTCTTCTACAACGCCTGGGTCAAGAAGTGTGGAGGTATCTCCAAGATTAGTTGCATCACCTTCACCAATTTTCCGCAAGATCCTTCTCATAATCTTTCCTGAACGAGTTTTCGGCAATCCACTTACAAGTTGAATAACATCAGGTTTTGCAATGGGCCCAATATATTTAACAACTGTATCCCTGATTTCCTTTTCTATAGTAGCCAATTCAGCATCAGATAGCTCTTCGCAGGTAACATAAGCATATATACCTGAACCTTTAATTTCATGAGGATAGCCAACTACTGCTGATTCGTTAACCTTTGGATGCTGGTTGATTGCATCTTCAACTTCAGCAGTTCCAATTCGGTGGCCAGAAACATTTATTACATCATCAACACGACCGATGATTCGGTAATAGCCCTCTTCATCCCTTTTTGCACCATCACCTGTAAAATATAAACCAGGATAGGTTGAGAAATAGGTTTGATAACACCTTTGGTGATCACCATATGTTGTTCTAAGCATTCCAGGCCAAGGGAATTTAATACAAAGAATTCCTTCTACACCATTACCTTTCAGCTCTTTACCTTCATTGTCAACCAAAATTGGCTGAATTCCAGGTAATGGCCATGTAGCCAGAGAAGGCTTGGTAGGTGTTATTCCAGCCAATGGACTAATCATAATACCACCAGTCTCAGTTTGCCACCAGGTGTCAACAATTGGGCATTTTCCTTTTCCAACCAAATCATGATACCATCTCCAGGCTTCTTCATTAATTGGCTCTCCAACAGTTCCGAGCACTTTGAGAGTGTTTAGTTTATGTTTTGTTACCCACTGATTTCCTTGTGCTACCAAAGCACGAATTGCAGTTGGTGCAGTGTAAAACTGGTTTACTTTATGTTTATCTACAACTTCCCAAAACCTTCCAGCATCCGGCCAGGTTGGAACACCTTCGAACATCACAGTAGTAGCACCAGCAAGCAATGGACCATAAACGATATATGAGTGTCCTGTTACCCATCCTATATCAGCAGTACACCAATAAATATCACCTTCATTATATTGAAAAACATTTTTAAATGTGTATTCAGCATACACCATATATCCACCAATTGTGTGAAGCACACCTTTAGGTTTGCCTGTTGAACCGGATGTATAAAGAATAAATAGCGTGTCTTCTGCATCCATAATTTCAGCCATATGATCAGCACTTACGTCTTTTACCAAGTCGTGCCACCAAATATCTCTACCTTCTACCATCTTGACTGATTCCCCATTTCTTTTCAGTACTACTTGATGCTTTATAGTTGGACATGTAAGTAAAGCTTCATCCACAATAGATTTTAATCCAATTGATTTGGAACCACGATGTGCTCCGTCAGATGTGATAACAACATTGCAAGTTGCATCATTAATTCGATCGGCCAAAGCTGTTGCTGAGAATCCTGCAAAAACAATTGAGTGAATTGCTCCGATTCTAGCACAAGCAAGCATAGCTATTGCAAGTTCTGGAACCATTGGCAAATAAATGGCAACTCTGTCACCTTTTTTCACCCCCAGCTTAAGCAAAGAATTGGCGAATATTTTTACTTTATCAAATAATTGACCATAAGTCAATTTGATAACATCTTCTTTTGGGTCGTTAGGTTCCCAAATAATAGCTATTTGGTCTTTACGAGCAAGCATATTTCTTTCGAAAATATTCTCCGTTATGTTTAACTTACCATTTACAAACCATTTAACGTCGGG
>JAHEMS010000308.1 GCA_024643595.1 Bacteroidota bacterium | reverse complement strand
AGATGCGTTGATTCGCTTTGTAAACGATCGGTCAGTCTCACAATTTATTGAAACCCCTGACGGTAAATGGTCTGTCGGCCAAAATATAGATCATCTTATTAAAAGTCTTTCTCCGGTTAATCTAGCTCTACAAATGCCCAAATTTGTACTAAGGCTATTGTTTGGAAAACCAAATCGCAAGTCAAAGACATACCATGAACTGGTAACTCGGTATCATCAAAAACTTGCTGCCGGTGGACAGGCTCCGGGCCGATTTATGCCTCCAAAAATAACCTGGGAACAAAAAGAAAATCTTACTGCGAAATTCATTCAAGAAACAACCGTTCTATCTAAGCGAATTAATAGCTGGCAGGAAAATCAACTGGACAGATACCTTCTCCCCCATCCTTTACTTGGAAAAATTACTGTTCGGGAAATGTTATACTTTTCCGTGTATCACCTTCATCATCATCTTCTGTTGCTGCAGCAGCGAGCTGGAAGTTGACGCGCATTAGACTGCAAATAAAATTTCTACCTTTACCGGATTAGTCTATGCCCATGCTCAAGATAGATGCCCATACTCACATCCTACCCAAGAAGATGCCCAACTGGAGCGAGAAGTTTGGTTATGGTGATTTCATCTATTTGCAACATCACCGGAAAGGGATAGCCAACATGATGCGCGGTAATCAATTCTTCCGCGAAATCAAAGAGAACTGCTGGGATGCCGAAGTTAGAATTATGGAATACGCCCATTTCAAAATCCCGGTTCAGGTAGTTTGTACAATTCCGGTTATGTTTTCTTATTGGGCTAAACCTATGGATTGCCTTAGTCTATCCCAATTTCTAAACGACCACATTGCCAAGATGGTGAATCAATATCCGCGAAACTATGTAGGGCTTGGCACGGTGCCCATGCAAGACTCGGAACTGGCTGTTAAGGAATTAGAAAGAATCTGCGATATCGGTCTTAAAGGAATCCAAATCGGATCCAACATTAATGATGATAATCTTAATGAGGATAAATTCTTCCCCATATTTGAAGCGTGCGAAAAACTAGGTCTTGCTGTCATGGTACACCCCTGGAACATGATGGGTGAAAAAAAAATGCAACGATATTGGTTGCCATGGCTGGTCGGTATGCCTGCTGAAACAACCCGCGCCATTTGTTCCATGATCTTTGGCGGGGTATTTGAGAGATTACCAAAACTACGTGTTATGTTTGCGCATGCCGGGGGGTCTTTTTTACCAACGCTGGGCAGGATTGAACATGGCTTTGAATGCAGACCAGACCTCGTGGCGATTGATAATCAAGTTAACCCAAGAAATTATCTTGGAAAATTCTGGATCGACAGCGTAACACACGATCCGCTGATGCTGGAATATGTATTAAAGCTAGTGGGCAGTGAAAAAGTAATGCTGGGCACAGATTATCCATTTCCGCTTGGCGATCTTGGCATGGGAAAATTCATCGAAGACATGAACCTTGCCGATCGTGACATGGAAAACATATTTAACAAAGCTGCCCTGGATTGGCTTACTTTATCGAAGGAAGATTTTATATGAGTACAACCCGAATCGTGAAACATTTTCTAGTATTATTCTTTGCTGTGAGTTATACTTTTTCAATGGCTCAAACCGAAGCGGAGAAGGAGAAAATACGAGAACGTGAAATTCAGCGTCAGGCGGATAAGCAACGCGCTGTCAATATGAAACTTGATTCGGCTGTTGCCATCATGGATGAAGGAAATTATGAAGAAGCCGAGGAGATGTTTCTTTCTGTTTTAAAATCTGTACGAAGCGTTCCCTCCGACCTTACTTTTTATTTTGGAAAAACCTCTTACTACCTTGGCAAATACAAACAAAGTATTGATTGGCTTAATAAATACATCCAGCTGAAAGGAGTCTCCGGACAGTTTTCGCAAGAAGCGATTAGCATCAAGCAACAATCAGAAGTAGCCTTATTGAAAGAAAAAGAAATTGAAGCGAAACAGGCCACACAGGTGATGGCTCAGGATTTTGATATGGACTGTGGCCCGACCGGAAAAGTTACCTGCCCGGTATGCAATGGTACCACGGTGATCATTAAAAAGAGTTATATCAACACTACCTACAAGACGTGCAGTTATTGTCATTTAAAGGGAGTGTTAACGTGTGAAGAATACAATAAACTTTTAAGGGGCGAATTAAAACCCGCTGCCAACTGATTGGCAATGAATTGGTTTATTGGTAAAAAGTCTTAAAATCCTTACCTTTGCGTCCGTAATTTTTTTTGATTCCATGACACTTTATAACAGAATTAACGGGAAGGAACTGAAAGAGAAAATTAAGCAGAGTACGGAGCAAAGAACCACGATTTCCTTTTATAAGTATCATCACCTTACCGATCCGGGTTCTTTCAGAAATGATCTTTATCAACTACTGGATCAAATTCATGTATTGGGCCGAATATATGTTGCCAAAGAGGGAATTAATGCTCAGATCAGCGTGCCCACCGATCAGCTGGATAATTTCCGATCTCAACTATTCAGCATCGATTTTTTAAATGGAGTGAGGTTAAACCTGGCCGTAGATGACAATGGGAAGTCATTTTTTAAATTGAAGATCTTAGTGCGAAAGAAAATTGTTGCCGATGGATTGAATGACGAATCCTTTGATGTGACGAATTGCGGGGTACACGTTAACGCACAACGCTTTAATGAACTGGCTGAAAATCCCAACACGATTGTGGTGGACATGCGCAATCATTACGAAAGTGAAGTAGGTCATTTCAAAAATGCTATCCTTCCCGATGTTGATACCTTTCGCGAAGAATTAAAGGTGGTGGAGGACCTACTGGAATATCAAAAGGATAAAAATCTATTGATGTATTGCACCGGGGGCATTCGTTGTGAAAAAGCAAGTGCCTGGTTTAAACATATCGGCTTTAAAAATGTATTTCAGTTGAATGGTGGTATCATCAAGTATGCTCAGGAAGTGAAAGAGCAGCAACTGGAAAACAAATTCATTGGAAAGAATTTTGTCTTTGACGAACGGCTGGGGGAAAGAATCTCTGATGACATTATCAGTGTCTGCCATCAGTGTGGAGGCCCAAGCGATAGCCATACCAACTGCAAAAATGATGGTTGCCACCTCCTCTTTATTCAATGTGAAGCCTGTGCACAAAAATATTCAGGATGTTGCTCATCGGAATGTGCTGAGATCATGTTGTTGCCTGTGGAAAAACAAAAAGAAATAAGAAAAGGGATCAATAAAGGAAGGCAGGTTTTCAAAAAAGGGCGTTCCGAAAAGATATTATTTAAATCCATGAATCCTGTATGATCCGGATAGGCATCATCAATGTTTCAGATCGTGCCAGCCTGGGCATCTACAAAGATATACCTGGTCAAGCCATCGTAGAAACGCTAAATGAATATCTTCTTTCTCCATGGGAGAAAGTTTATTCAATTATCCCTGACGAGCAGGACATCATCGAAATTACCCTGATGGAAATGGCCGATGTAAAAAACTGTAGTTTGATTATTACTTCCGGTGGCACTGGTCCTTCAAAAAGGGATGTAACGCCCGAAGCCACAGAAGCGGTATGTGACAAAATGATGCCTGGATTTGGAGAACTGATGCGTAAAGAGAGTTTAAAATATGTGCCTACCGCCATTTTATCAAGGCAAACTGCTGGAATAAGGAACAAAACGCTTATTGTTAATTTGCCTGGTAAACCAAAATCAATCCGTCAGTGTTTAGATGCTGTGTTTCCGGCAATACCGTATTGCATCGATTTATTGGAAGGTCCCCGAATGGAATGCAACCCTGAAGTGATTAAAGCATTCAGGCCCATTAGTGGCTGATTATTTAAAAGAGATATATGGCACGAATAAAATATTACTACTTTGAGTCTCCTAAGGAATTACTCCTGAAGAATGAAGTCAAGGAAATGGAATTTTATTATGATAATCTATTGCTTGAGGTCAACAAACTTCAAAGTCAATTAGGGAATATGGAACATCGCGATGATAATATTTATCGCGTTGTGTTGGGAGCCGAACCGATTGATAAAAGTATTCGTGATGCCGGTATCGGTGGTATCGATCGGTATGAAGATGTGCGGAGAAAGAACATCATCCATGAAGATATTATTGTTCGACTAAGCGAGCAAGTCGATAACCTGAGACGAAAAATTTATATTGAATCGAAATCGCAGGATGAGGTCGTAGAATTAGCCGAGAGTAAAGAAAAACTGTTTGCTGCCATTCCCGCCATTCAACCTGTTGCCAACAAACAACTGATTGCCTTGGCCTCTGGGTTTGGATTGCGCATACATCCCATCTATAAAGTTAAAAAGATGCATACCGGTGTGGACTTTGCTGCGGCGATTGGTACCCCTATTTATGCTACTGCTGATGGAACGGTTGATAAAGTTGATGTCAGTTTTAGTGGCTATGGTAAAGTGATTGAGATTGACCATGGTTTTGGATATCGAAGCCGTTATGCACATATGCATGGATTTGCTGTCAGCAAAGGACAAAAAATTAAACGCGGTGATTTGATCGGTTATGTTGGAAATACAGGATTATCAACTGCGCCTCACCTTCATTATGAGGTTTTTGTAAATGGAATTCATGCCAATCCGGTACACTACTTCTTTAATGATCTGAATCCCGCTGAATACGAAAAGATTATTGAATTAGCCTCTATTGAAAATCAATCTCTGGGAATGTAGTTGGCTATTAATTAAAAGTTAATTTCAATTTAACTTTTAAGGTGTTATATTCAGGATTCTGAATATAAAATGAAGCGTATCGCATTTTTTTTTCTGATTGCCCTTTTCATAATAAGCTGCTCTGATTTTGTTGAGTTTTCCGGCACTCCTATCCGCCAATATGCTGATAAGGTTATCCGATATAGTTCACAGTATACTGCTAACTCCTGGTCTGCAGCGCGAGCGTTGGGTAAAGAAAACGTTTATCCGGATTATGGTGATTATACCAACGCATGGGCATCGTTAACGGATGATAATCAAAGGGAATATTTAGAAGTAGGATTTGATACCGTTCAAACTGTACGCACGATAGAGATTTATGAAACTT
>JAHEMS010000010.1 GCA_024643595.1 Bacteroidota bacterium | reverse complement strand
GTCTTTTTCAGTTTGTTCAACACTTTTTCCATTGGTTAATCCCCATCGATAGGACAGGCGATGAATGTGCGTGTCAACAGGAAATGCAGGAATGCCAAACCACTGGGTCATCACAACAGAAGCGGTCTTATGACCTACAGCGGGTAACTCTTCTAAATCTTCGAACGTATTGGGAACATTTCCCCCATGCTTAGCAATTAAAATTTTAGATAGACCATGAATGCCTTTCGACTTCATGGGTGAAAGTCCACACGGCTTGATGATTTCACGGATTTCTTCAACGGACAATTTGACCATGTCATAGGGATTATCCGCCAGCTTGAATAGAGCAGGAGTCGTTTTATTTACTCGTTCATCAGTACATTGAGCGGAAAGTAAAACAGAAATTAAAAGTGTGTAAGCATCCTGATGTTGCAGAGGAACTTCAGGTTTTGGATAGCACTTATCCAGGATTTTTAGGATGTCGTTTACTTTTTCTTGCTTAGTCATGTCGGCTCCTGTATAAAAGCTGCGTTTTCAAACGGGTTAAATAGGTCTTGAAGCCAACGGCAATTCACTGATACAACAAATATTTATTTCTCTTCGATTTAAACGCATCCAATCCAGGTTTCCAGCTGGCACGGATTTGTTCTTCAGTAAGACCATCTTTAATTTGTTGCATAAGTTGGGTTGTTCCAGCAAGTTTGTTAAAGTATGGTGTAAAGAATTTTTCCTTGTCAGGGTATTTCTGATAAAAAAGTAAAAGGTATTGCAGATCTACTTTACGCGCAGGCACCACTGAACGCAAATCCATTCCATAGCAAAGTTGGTTTTTGAGAGGAGGTTCATTAGAAAACCCCTTAATCGGCACAGGGGTGAAAGAGAAATTCATGTCTTTCAATTCAGGATTACCCAAAATCTGAAACGGCATCGGTGTTCCTCGGCCAAGTGAAATCACGGTTCCTTCAAAAAGGCAAATGGAAGGATATAATCGTATTGCCTGATCATTGGGCAAATTGGGAGAGGGCCTTATTGGCAAGGAATAATCATCATCATGTTTCCAGTTTTTTATTTTGATGACGTTGAGATTACATTTTTTTCCATCTGTCAGCCATCCTTCACCATTCACCATTTGTGCATATTCACCAACGGTCATGCCATGTGTAATGGGTATAGTATGGATGCCAACAAACGATTTTAATTCAGGCTGCATAATGGGTCCATCCACATAACTCCCATTCGGATTGGGCCGGTCGAGTATGATTAATTGTTTATTATTTTCAACACAGGTTTCCATGACGTAGTACAGGGTGCTGATATAGGTATAGAATCGGGCGCCAACATCCTGAATATCGAAGATCAGAATGTCCAGGTCTTTCACTTGCTCAGGCGTTGCTTTATAATTTTTGCCATAAAGCGATACTACAGGCACACCTGTTTTAGCATCAATCTCATCAGCTACCTGCTCGCCATCAGCTGCGGCACCCCTAAAGCCATGCTCCGGACCGAAAATTTTTTTTACCAGTACTTTTTGTGATATCAATGTGTCTGCTAAATGCGTGTTGCCCACCACAGAAGTGTTATTGACCACAAGCCCAACCCGCTTTCCTTTTAGCAAGGGCAATAGCTGATTCAACTGTTCGGCCCCTACAACGACATGCGACTTTTGTGCCTCACAGCCGGTGGCGAACAACAAAAAAGTGGAGATGAACCAAATCCTGATCATTTATTTATATTTTGGCGATTAATATAGAATCAAAATTAAGCCATTCTTTGAACCTTTCGTATTTCATATCAAAAAGAATCCGCCAGGGGAACGGTGTAAGCTTCTCTTCCATTATACATAAAATTGCAGTGGCCAGTATTGCCATAGGTCTGTCTGCTGCTATTGTTTCCTTTCTGATCATGCAAGGATTTCAGCGAGAAGTAAAGAATAAAATTTATTCATTTAGTAATCATTTGCTCATCACTAAATATACCATGAACAATGCGGTAGAGGAGCAGCCATTTGAGTTTACCACTGACCTTCAACAACACCCAGAGCAATTTGGATTTGTCTCACACGTGCAAGAGTATAGCCACAAAGCCGGTCTAATTAAGTCAGATGAGGATGTAATGGGTATTGTTTTTAAAGGAATTGGAAAAAGTTTTGATGCTGATCAGTTTTCTAAGGATCTGGTGGAAGGAGAATTCATCCACTTACCGGATTCTGGTTATGCACAGGAAGTCATATTGAGTCGCATTATTGCCGATAAAATAAATGTAAAGACAGGAGATAATATCGTAGTTCACTTTTTTCAAAATCCACCACGATTTCGGAAATTAAAAATCACAGGTATTTATGAAACCAATCTATCTGATTATTTTGATGGTAAAGTTATCATTGGCGATCTACGTTTGGTACAACGTTTGAACAATTGGTCAAATGACCAGGCGGGGGGAATAGAAGTGAGGGTGGATTTGGATTATTTCAATGGATTCGAATTGTGGAGAAATGCTTTTGCCCATCACCTTCAACGGATTGATGAAGTTATCCTGAGCAATCCGGAATACACAGGTAATCGTTTTTTTGGAAGTCTTTCTGCCCTCTGGGAATTTAAGTATGATCATGACAAAGCCGCGTTAGAAACATCCGCGCGCGAAATCGGTTTATCCATGGATTATGATCTTTACATTGAAACAGTTCGCGATAAATACATACAGGTATTTGAATGGCTGGATCTGATTAAACGGCAAGTGAGAATTCTGCTCGTGGTCATTCTGGTTGTGGTATGTGTCAATATGATTTCTGTGATATTGATATTGGTTATGGAACGTACACAAATGGTTGGAATCTTAAAGGCCATGGGTGCCAGGGATAGTCTGGTCCGCTCTGTTTTTACTTTTAATGGAATGAGTTTAATCGGCAAGGGGCTTTTATTAGGTAATGCCATTGGCCTAGGCCTTTGTTTCGTACAAGACTATTTCAAATTTATTCCACTCGACCCACATGATTACTATATGGAATATGTCCCCATTCAGTGGAGCTGGGGAACAGTAATGTTGTTAAATGCAATTGTATTTGCTACGGTAACATTGGTGCTGATGGTTCCAACACGATTTATAACACGAATAAATCCTATAGAGGCTATCCGGTTTGATTAAGATTATACACCGGCCCAATAATGCTAACTACTCCCATTGATAGGCAAAGTAGCTGCATTGTCCGCTTCCATTATTTTTCAGACCGTGAAGTACATTGGTGGGGGCGAATAGTACATCGCCAGCATTAGCCTGATACGATTTCTCACCTATCATCATCTCTACTTTTCCCTCCAGTACAAGTATAATTTCTTCCGCAGGATGTTTGTGCGCATCGTGACTGTTAAAGTTTTCCTTTAAAGTGGTTACATGCATTTCAAATTTTTTTGTGTTTGCTGTGGCCCGGTCGAAATAAGGACGAACTCCACCTCGTTCGTGAGGTCTAAAGTTGAGATTATTCCAATCTATTACCAATGAGCCTCCGGCCGCTTTCCCTCGCGCCAAATCAACCGGTTCTCTGGATGTATATTTCATCAAATGGATCTGGCAAGGTGTAGTGCCTTTGTTTTGCAGGGAACACTTTTCGGTTGGCATCAACATCGCCACACTTCCCTTTCCTAAAGAGAACGTACTGTCATTTAATATAAAGGAAACAACGCCTTCTTTAACCAACAGTAAATGCTCTTCGGTATCAGAAGACTGAATGATGCTCTTTTTACCAGGTGCCAGATTAACAGCGCTGACTTCAAGAAAAGATAAGTCGTTAGCTGTGCCTGACAGCATCACAACATTATCATTTTTAGTGGTTGATCCTTTGAATATTGGCCAAGGATAAATCCCCGCGGTTACATTTTTCTCCTGGGCCTGCGCAAATAATGGAAAAATTATAATCCATAAAATACTTTTTGATGTCATCATGTCAAGTTTAACTATTAATACTTTTGAAGTTTCTAAATTCTTTAACTTTATTTATTTCCATTTGTGCTATACCTATCATTGGAAAAGTATCGTTCAGCGAATGTAATAAACACAGGCCAGTTAGGTGTTGGAGTATGACCGGCATCATGTTGCCTGAACGCAATATCACCTTCCATCAACCCGGTTTCAACTGCAGGAAATTTGGTAGTGCCTAAATCTTTTTTGCCCAGCAATCTATATACTGGTCCAGCATGCACACCGGCAAGGAACATCCCTTTGGCATCGACCCAATTATCCCCTTTATTACCGGCACTTATGAACACAGGACGAGGAGCACAAAGGGCGATAAGCTCATGGGCATCGACAGGCAAATCATTCCAATGAAGTGGTCCTGCATACTTTATAAAGTTGCCAGCCATCCAATGGTATTCTCCTGCACCAGCAACGTTCTCAACGAGTTCTCCATAATTTCTACGGTGAAGTTTTACACCTCCTTCACCTGAAGAACTTATAAAGGATATTGCAAAACGTTCATCATAAGCCATAGCAACAGCTACCGCTTTCCCGTATCGCGAATGTCCTTCAAGCCCAACCCTTTTCGAGTCAACATGTGCATCTGTCTGCAGGTAATCCAAAGCGCGGCTGGCACCCCATGCCCAAGCCCTTAACGCACCCCAATCGTCTGGCTTGCGGGGCTGACCTTTGTTTACAAGACCTATGATTCCTTGGGTTAACCCGGCTCCGTTATCGGCCTGGATACTGGTAGGGATTATGTTAGCGTAGCCCCATCCTTTTGCGAGCACTTGTTGTTGCCAGGATAAAACTACTGTGCTGGCCTGCGTTTGTGGCGGTGGTCGGAAGCCCCACGTGAATTCCATGATTACCGGAACTGGACCTGATGCGTTGGCCGGCGTTGTTAGTGAAAGTTGTATGTCTACTTTGACAGAAGGATATAACGAATTATCAACATGTCCGATTATTTTTTTCGTAATGACTGGGATCGAATCATTTTTACTTTCTGTAGTGCTGATTATTTCCCAAATCACATTCGGAATTTCCGTTGGAACTCGCCCATATATTTCCCTGTCAAAATCCTCTACTATTTCAGGCCTGCGTTGTGACCACCAGGTTTTAGAGGTAGTTACCTTTTTTCCATTCTTAAGAAGTAATGGATCAGGTAGCATTGGATATGGATTGGCTTTACTTTCATCGTAATTCGCTGCATTGGTTGAATTAGGATCATTTCCATTGGCACCAGGCCGAAGCGTAGTAATTCCCAATATTTCCATCATGGCCCCGTGATCTTGTTCAGAAATTTTTTTGATACTATCTAAACTCGCCTTTTGCTGTGGAGTTAATGTGAATTGAGCATGGCAATTAAGGGCACCCATGCAAAACAAAATAGTATAGAAATTTATTTTAATAATCTTCATAAGACGTTCACAGTTAGCTAAAAATATTTCAGCGAATACTATGCAATAATATATTTCTTAAACCAACTCTGAATGGTCATCTGAATCACTCCTAGAAATGCCTCTTTGAAAATGCCTACGGACATCTTACTCTGACCTCGTGTGCGATCGGTAAATATGATGGGTACTTCATTAAGACGAAAACCATACTTCCAGCTGAGGAACTTCATTTCGATCTGAAAGGCGTAGCCAATAAATTTAATTTCATCAAGTGGAATCGTCTCCAATATTTTCCTGCGATAACAGACAAAGCCTGCCGTAGTGTCATGCACCGGAATTCCGGTAACTAATTGAACGTATTTACTGGCAAAAAATGAGAGGAGTACACGCCCCATCGGCCAGTTCACTACGTTTACACCGCTCGCATATCTTGATCCGATACTGAGATCGTTACCAAATTCGGCGCAGGAAAGGTATAAATTAATCAGATCCTTTGGGTTGTGAGAGAAGTCGGCATCCATCTGTAATATAAAATCATAATGATGCTCCATGGCATAATGGAAGCCCTCTATATAGGCAGTGCCTAATCCTAACTTGCCGGCCCGTTGTATCAGATGGAGTCGCGTTGCAGAAGCCGTGTTATAATTTTTCTGTAAGTCTTTCACAATGGCAGCTGTGCCATCAGGTGAATTGTCATCAACAATCAGGATATCAAAGTCTTTTGGAAGGGATATAATCGTATCCAGGATCAGCGTGATATTTTCCTGTTCATTATAAGTGGGTATAATGACAATAGCGTTGTTCAAATCTTTTTTATTTGGTTAGGGCTTTCTCAATTACAGCCATATATCTGGCAGGGGTGTGGGTAAAGTAAATGGGAGCTTATATCTGCCTATTACAAAACTAAAAAAAAGAGACCGCCAAACAACTCAGTTTCTACAAACTGACAAGTAAAATCGGATTTATGGACAGGAATCAAGGAATGTGTAATTTTGACCTTAAATCGAACTAAAATGAGTCGTTGTGTATTTCTAGATCGTGATGGAGTGATCAATAAAGACAATCCAAACTACACGTATAATGTGGAGAATTTTGAGATTTTGCCTGGTGTAGTGGAGGCAATCAGTTTGCTTAAAGAGGCTGGTTTTTGGCTGGTGGTGGTTACCAACCAATCAGGAATCGCACAGAAAATCTATACGGAGTCACAAATGCAAGCGTGTCATGATAGTCTGCAATTAGCTTGTGCTCATCGCATCGATCATTTTTACTTCTGTCCACATCATCCTTCTGTTACTGCTTCGTTGGCAAGAAAACCAGGTACGCTAATGTTTGAGAAGGCGATAGCCAAATTCAATATTGATGTAAAAACTTCATGGATGGTTGGGGATCGTGGCAGGGATATCATTCCCGCCCGCGAGCTCGGTATTGCAACAATTCAAATAGGGCATGAGATTGAGCACATTAATAAGGCAGACTTTGCCGTTAATGATTTGTTGCAAGCAGCCAAACTCATTCTTTCAAAGAAATGACTTATAAAAAAAGGTGCCAGCCAGGCACCTTCTAGGTCTTGATTAATGATTAAGTTATACAGCTTCTTCCACTTGCAATTGTTTGGCAAGTTTCTGCTGAATTTCAAAAGGGACTGGCACATAGTCGGCAAACTTCTGATTGAAACTGGCCCTTCCTTGTGACAATGAACGTAAGGATGTTGAGTATTTATTCAATTCGGCCAGTGGAGTTCTGGCTTTGATTACCTGATAATTTCCTTTTGTATCAATTCCCATTATCATGGATCTGCGTGTTTGCAAATCGCCCATAACATCTCCCATGATTTCTTCCGGTACGATCACTTCAAGGTCGAAGATGGGTTCCAATAACTGTGGCTCGGCTTGCATGAATGCATCTTTAAAAGCCATCATACCTGCAATCTTGAAGGAGATATCGTTAGAATCTACAGCGTGCATTTTACCATCATACACCATGACACGCACATCGCGTACATATGATCCTGAAATAGGTCCTTCTTCCATTTTTTCCATTACGCCTTTAAGTATAGAAGGAATAAAGCGAGCATCAATTACGCCGCCAACGATACAATTATAAAATACAAGTTTACCACCCCACTCCAGATCAATCACTTCCTTGCCGCGCACGGAGTATTCAACTGGTTCAGGCATACCTTCAGTATAAGGCTCAATTTTTAGATACACTTCGCCAAACTGACCCGCCCCACCCGATTGCTTTTTGTGGCGATAGTTGGCAAGTGCAGGCTTGCGGATGGTTTCTCTGTAGGAAATACGTGGCGCAACAAAATCTACTGTGAGTTTATAGGTATTCTCCAGGTTCCACTTGCACACCATTAAATGCATTTCACCCTGACCTGATAAAATCAATTGCTTTAGTTCTTTTGAAAACTCCACCTCAATAGTCGGGTCTTCCTGATGTATTTTAGCCAGTACTTCTCCTATTTTTTCATCATCGGTTTTTGTTTTGGCAATCACAGCCGTGCGAATGCGTGGCTCAGGGAACTCGATCGGATCAATGGTAATATCAAAACCTTTGGCATGAAGAGTTTGATTGGTGTACGTGTCTTTTAATTTCAGGGTAGCACCAATATCACCAGCCACAAGTTTATCCACTGGGTTTCTATTCTTTCCATCCATAATGAAAAGAGAATGAAACCGCTCAATAGATCCTGTTTGACTATTGATAAGTTCTGAGTTGTTATTCACTTCCCCTGAAATCACTTTGAAGAATGATAACTTTCCGAGGTTAGGCTCTATTTGGGATTTGAAAACAAAAAGAACAGTAGGCTGGGCTGGATCAAAAGGAATTTCCTTACCATCTTCAGATAATTCAGGCTTTGCTTCGCGAGGCGTAGGCGCAACATTATCAATAAATCCCATCATTCGGCCACTACCCATATTTTTCTTTGCAGACATTACGAATACAGGAAACACATCATGATGTATCATTCCCAATTTTAATCCCTCGCGCAACTCATCTTCATCAAGTGTTCCTTTTTCAAAATATTTTTCCATCAACTTTTCATCGTTCTCGGCAGCTTTTTCTACCAATTCATTATGGAGTTGATTTGCTTTTTCTTTTTCAGCCTCAGGAATAGGTAGTTTTTCGGGTTTACCACCATCTTCCGGAAACTTATACATAACCATTTTTAGAAGGTCGATTATCGAGTTGAAACTTTCTCCTTGGTTGACGGGATACTGCATTTGTGTAACGGCATTTCCATAATTAGATTTCAAGGAAGATAAGGTGAGGTCAAAGTCTGATTTAGGGTGATCTACCTGGTTGACTGCAAAAATGATTGGTTTCTGAAATCTGTCTACATAATTCCAAATAAGTTCTGTCCCTACCTCTACTCCGTTTTGAGCGTTAATCACCATTACACATGTATCAGCCACGCGCAATGCAGATACCATTTCACCTACAAAATCATCAAACCCTGGCGTATCAATTATGTTAATTTTATAGTCTTTCCATTCAGTATGCATAGTCGTGGCGAATACTGAATTTCCACGTTCTTGTTCTATTTCATGATAGTCACTAATGGTATTCTTTCCTTCAATAGTACCTCTTCGGTGTACAATACCGGCTTCAAATAGCATGTCTTCGGCCAGCAGGGTCTTGCCGGCCTTTGGCGCTCCCAACAGTACAATGTTTTTAATGTGTTTTTCATCATAGACTTTCATGGCTGTATGGTTTTAAGGTTCAACAGTGCCGCAGAATGCGCCAGAAAAAGACTGTCAATAACCAGGGCATTTCGCGAGCGTTTAATTCGTTTTGCAATCGACTTTGATGTGATTTACGTCAAGCGAATTAGTAAATGAAAATACGTATATAATATGACATAAATCAACTTTGATATTGATTAACATCACCCATCGATATGAAAGGAAATTATGTGAGTGTGAGTGGTCTTATAGTTTTACAGGCTCTTCGCGCTCGCTATCGTAGCCCAGCAAATTCATCATGCTTTTGCTGGTTTGTTCGGAAGCAAAAAGTTCGGTTGTTATTTCTCCATCCTCATTGCGGTTGATCAGCACATGTTTAGGTGCCGGAATAAGACAATGCTGTATACCACCATAACCACCTAGCGATTCCTGGTAGGCCCCAGTGTGAAAGAACCCGATATATAAAGGCTCCTCATCCGTAATCATTGGAAGAAAGACTTCCCCGGTATGCGCTTCAGAATTATAGTAGTCATGACTATCACAGGTAAGGCCCCCGATATTTACTTTGTGGTAAGGGTCATCCCACTTATTAATAGAAAGGAGAATGTATTTTTGATTGAGGCCCCATACATCAGGTAGGTGAGTAATAAAAGAACCGTCAATCATGTACCAAAGTTCTTTATCGTTTTGTAGTTTTTGATCCACCATGGAGTATAACACAGCCCCACTTTCGCCCACGGTAAAGCTTCCAAATTCAGTAAAGATATTAGGCACCGGCACATTGTTCTTTTCACAAATCCACTTGATGTTTTCTACGATTTGCTCAATCATATATTTATAGTCATACTGGAAGGTGAGCGAAGTCTTGATTGGAAACCCGCCGCCAATATCAATGGAATCTAACGTATCGCAGATTTTTCTCATTTCGCAATACTTGAAAATAAATCGACTCAATTCACTCCAGTAATACGCAGTGTCCTTTATGCCAGTATTAATAAAGAAGTGAAGCATCTTCAATGAGGCTTTGCTGCTTGGTTGAATTTTTTCTTTGTATAAGGGGACAATATCACTATAACGGATGCCCAACCGCGAAGTGTAAAACTCAAACTTAGGCTCTTCGTCTGCAGCAACACGGATACCCACCTGATAAGGTCTGCTTACATTTTTTTCGTACGTATCAATTTCGCTTAGATTATCGAGAATGGGCACACAATTAAAACCATCATTGAGTAATTCAGTGATGTATTGCTTATACTGAGGCATTTTGAAGCCATTACAAAGAATAAAGGTTTCCTTTGAAATCTTACCCCGATCATATAAAGTACGAACAATCGGAATATCGTAAGCTGAAGAGGTTTCGATATGCACCTCGTTTTTCAGCGCCTCTTCAAGAACAAAATCATAATGAGATGATTTGGTACAATAGCAGTAGGTATACTTGCCATTATATTTAAACCGTTCGATGGCGTTGTTAAATGTAGCTTGGGCGAATCGGATGTTTTCGCTAATGCGTGGGAGGTAGGTAATCTTAAGAGGAGTGCCGTACTGTTTGATGATATCCATTAGTGGGACATCATTAAACAACAATTCGTGGTCTCTTACTTTGAATTCCTTTTGGGGGAATTCAAAGGTTTGTTCAATAAGCTCCCGATAACTCTTCATTTTTTTGTTTCACGGTTGTTCGTTAATGGTTAATGGAAGTTCAGCCTAACAGTGATCAACCAACAACCTAAAAATAGGGTGCAATATTGTCATAATTTTGCCATCTTTGCAATACGCTAAAACAGTCATGGTAAATCGCATTTCCCGTTTGCTTTTTGTCCCCGCCCCATCACGGCTTCAGGCGTTGCCCGACTTCTGAGGGCAGCCAAAAAATGCCTTATAAGGTCAATTTTTGCAATTATTCAAACATTCAGAAAGACGTTAATTAGTAGTTCCTGTGAAAGAGATCAAAATCATAGAAGTAAAATCTGAGATAGGTGCCGGAACAAGAGGGGCCAGCCTGGGGGTCGAAGCAATGAAAATTGCCAGCCTCGACTTAAAATCAGATCTGTTTAGAAGATATGACTCTATTGAGGTAGAAAATGTGAATGAATTGCTTTTTGATGGGGCTGAACATGCGCACGCCAAGTTTATTGATGGCGTTTTAATCATGGAAGAGAGGGTTTGCCTGGAAGTTTATGAGCAGATTTTTGACGACTACTTCCCATTAATCATGGCGGGCGATCATTCTACTTCCTACGGAACAATAGCTGGAATTAAGAAAGCTTTCCCGAAGAAGCGCATTGGTGTAATCTGGATAGATGCCCATGCGGATATTCACACTCCTTATACGACTCCATCGGGAAACATGCACGGCATGCCACTGGCGATGGCATTTGGCTTCGACAATTATGAGTGCAAAGTAAATGACCCTCGTGGTGAAACAGTTGATTATTGGGAACAAATAAAAAATGTGGGCATGCAAGGTCCCAAGATTTCTCCTGAAGACCTGGTTTATATTGCTGTTCGTGACTTAGAGAAACCGGAAAACTACCTCTTGAATAAATATAATATCAATTTCATTGAAGTAGAGGAAATCAAGAAGCAAGGCTCTGTTCCGATTGCATATAAAGCATTACAGATGCTTAGTCATTGTGATGTGATCTATGTTTCTTTTGATGTAGATTCCATTGACAGTCGATTCTCCACGGGCACAGGCACCCCAGTGCCCAATGGGCTTACCGTTGAGGAGGCAAAAGTATTGAACGCAGAGCTGTGTAAAGATCCAAAAGTATGTGCCTGGGAGATTGTAGAGGTTAATCCAACCCTTGATACAGAAAATCGAATGGCTGAAAGTGCTTTTGAAATTTTGGAAGCTTCAGCAAAATCTATCGTGAGCCGCCCTGTCATGGCTGAGTAATCATAATTCAGTAAATTGAGGATCAACTATTTTCAATGGCGATTAAGTTTACCTTGAGTGTTTGCTTTAGATATTTCATATGCTTGCTGTTTTCTTTCTTCATAAAAAACGCACAAGCTCAATATGAAACTGCCAATTGGATTTTCACGGATTATACATTGAATTTTGTTGGAGAAAATCCTACTCCTATCAATCGCTCCATCGCCAATGATCCTGCTGTGTATGCATCCTATTCAACTGATGATGGTGATCTATTGATTTATACAGATGGCAGTACGGTTTGGAATGGTGATGGTACGATTATGAAGAACGGAGAGGATATAACTCCTTACCGAACAAATTCTATCATTATTCCCAAACCCGGTAGCAACAGGCAGTTCTATATTTTCAGCTATAACGCATTTAATGTGCCAGGGAACAATAATCATTTGTTGAGCGTAATTGTCTATGCAACAATCGATCTGGAAGCGAATGACCGAAAGGGGGAGGTAATAGAAAAAAACAAAGTACTGTACAACAATATGCATGGCACCTTTACCATCTCTGGAAAATGTGACCGTAGCGTTTTCTGGTTGATAGGTGATGTGGACACCAATCTTACTGAAGGGAGTGATAAAATTTTTATATTTCAAATTGATAAAAATGGGATAAAGGGACCTTTTACTTCAAAGCCTTTAAAAATTATAAGGGGTAGTGATTTTAAATTATCTCCTGATGCGAGCAAGCTCCTTCTTACCGTTAGCGATGATTCGGGGTCTGGAACTATACTTACTGACTTCAACCCGGAAACTCTTCCGGAAAATCCTATCACAAATATCAGATGGCTTCAGGCAACTGGAGGTGGTGAGTTTTCATCGAACGGGAGGTTTGTTTACCTGAGCGCAGGAAACGATGTAATTCAATATGATATCCAGTCCGGAAATATTTTTGTGATTTATTCAGGTTCTGATTTTCTCGGGTTACCCCAGATGGCTGCCAACGGTAAAATTTATATTCCGGTTGATGGTAAAAAAAAACTAATGGTAATCAATAAGCCTAATCTTTCGGGATTTTCATGTGATTTTAGTTCTTCAGGAATTTCAATCCCCGCTGAAACATTTGTCCTTCCCATCTTTGCGTCTAATCTTTTTTATAGTGGACCATTTCCGGCCAATGCGGGTTCCGATAAATCCATTTGTGCTGACGCAAGTGTTGTGATTGGAAGCACTGAAAATAGAGCGGTTAACTTTAGCTGGGAACCAACTTTATATCTTGATGACCCACAGAAGATTCAACCCACCTTTCAATATACCTTACCGGATATTAAAACAGATTCGTTTACGTATAAGCTAACTACTTATTTTGAAGGGTGTTCTAATACTGATTTTGTTACCATCAAGTTAAATCCCCAGCCAATTTCTCCCGTTATTATTGGAAGCCAGTCAATTTGTCCAGGAGTGAATGGAGTGACTTATCGGACTCAATCAAATGCGAACTTGGGTTATCTGTGGAATGTAAGTGGAGGAACCATTGATGGTAATGCAACATTGGATTCATTACGGGTTAATTGGGGGACCTTAAACTCAGATGCTCAGGTTGGCTTGCAGGTTTTTGACCAATGGGGATGCGCCAGTGACGTAACGCACCTCAATGTTGTTATCAGTGCTCAACTTCAAACCGAGACACCTCAGGGACTGGATTCTGTTTGTGTTAACTTAACGGGTAAGAATACATATCAGATAACTAAAACATCTGGATCGACTTACTCATGGGGTATTTTGGGAGGAGAAATTATTAGCGGGCAAGGCACGAATACAGCGCTTGTTAACTGGCAAAGCATCGCAGTGGGAAAAATTTGGGTGAATGAAAAAAGTATGACCTCTGATGCCGTTTGTTCGGGCGAATCTGATACCCTTAAAATAATATTATTCAAAGATCCCGCATCCATCAATCTTGATTATATCTCTGTTGATGAAATTGATGAAAAAAGAATTCATCTTAAGGCAAGTACTTCCTATGCAAATCGAATAAAACAAATCAATATTATATCCAGGCGGTTAGGATCAGGAATCTGGGAAGAGATTGATAATATTCCGGTAAGTCCCAATGTTCAAGTCTCATTGGATAATTTCTTGACAGATGATTACGTGTATCAATTTCAATTGAATATATTAAATGGTTGTGAAGAATGGTCTTCAAGTAAAATCCATAATTCAATTCTGCTGAAGGCGGATGGTAAAGAGGAACAAAATGAAATTGATTTGTTTTGGAATAGTTATCAATTTTGGACAATGGGTGAAGTTGGTTATGAAATTTTAGTAGCAAATAAGGAACCAAAGGAATTTCAGAAATTAATTACCATTCAAGGAGATACAAGTACAGTGATAAGTGGCGATGAGAACTTCCAATATTTTCTTAGGGTTAAAGCATTAGCCAGTGATGGTGCTTATGCTTCATTATCCAACGAAGTAGAAATAGATTTTAATCATGATCTGATCATACCCAATGTGATTACTCCTAATGAAGATGGATTCAATGATAGTTTTGAAATAAAAAATATAAAATTGTATCCTCAAAACAGGCTTATTATAGTAAACCGCTACGGTAAATCTATCTTGGATAAATCAGGCTATAAAGGTGGCTGGGACGGAGACGAGGCACCTGCCGGTATTTATTATTTCACTTTAATTGTGCCTGAAAAACAACGGGAGTATAAAGGCTGGTTACAACTTATCAAGTAAAGCTAATATGAGTTATTAATTTCCTTCAGCCAGTTTTTTAAGCGCCTTGATGGTGCTCAATAAATTACTTCGTATGATGGGGTCTGTAAACATACGCGGTATTGTTCCCGGCATCGAAAGGATCCGATAGGTAATTTTTGCTCGATGAGGAGATATCTGCTCAAGCCGCCAACTGCCCGACAGTTCAAGTCGGGTTACTCCATTTTTTTCCGGGGCAAGCCTGGGGTTGATCACCGATTCGAAACTGATAAATAACTCCTGATCAGGAATTTTTTCTTGAAGGGTGTAGCGTAAAAAATGATCCTGGTCTGTTACTGGCCATGGAAGGTCATGGTAAGAATATTCCATCCAGGTGGTAGTATCTGATGGGAGAATCACTTTAAAATCACTTACATGCTTTTGCCAATTCTTGATTTTAGATTCGTCTTTGATAATAGAAAGAACTTCATATATTGACCCATTGATCAAAAACTCCCCTTTCACTTCACGCGCTTTTACTTCCGGTACTTTGCCAGGAAAAGTAATCCAGCGTTCATATACGTAAACCGGGGAATCCTCCTTTACCAGGTAGAATTTTACATTCTCTGATTGCGCATGCACGTGCCCGATTACAATCAGACATAAAAATAGTAAGTAATTAATTCCTAATGGCATGCTTAAAAGTCGCGCTCATCACTCTACGATCAAAGATAGGTTTCTTTCTGTTCATGACAATTATAGGAGGTTGAACCCTTGCTTTGCAAATTTATTTTTATTGAATATTTTTTTAGGAGAACAGCCATCGTTACTTCCAAGAGAATCATATGAATTGAATGGTTCATTACTTTTAAATGGGATCAGTTCAGATGTCCATCGACACTTTAAGTCAGGCTATGAATTATTTAGTGTTTTTCAGAATGACATAATGCTGTTGTAAATTGGAAACCTATACCATTGCGGGATAAGGCGTATTGCGTATTTTCGCAACAAATTTTGAATAGCTATGAGCCAAAACAGACCGATCTCAACATTTATTGAAAAGAACTACCTTCATTTCAATGCAGCCGCATTAGTGGATGCCTCAAAAGCTTATAAAAAGCATATTCATGATGGGAAAAAAATGCTGGTGTCTCTTGCTGGGGCTATGAGTACAGGAGAGTTGGGTATCAGTTTTGCTGAAATGATCCGGCAGGATAAAGTGCACATTATTTCATGTACCGGTGCTAATCTTGAGGAGGATATTATGAATTTGGTGGCTCATTCGCATTACAGGCGGATTCCAAATTATCGCGACTTAACGCCCGAACAGGAATGGGATTTGTTGCAGAACCACCTTAATCGTGTTACGGATACTTGTATTCCAGAAGAAGAAGCATTCCGCAGACTGCAAGCACATTTATTTAAAGTTTGGAAAGATGCCGAAGATAAGGGCGAGCGCCTGTTCCCGCATGAATTCATGTTCCGTATGATCAACAGCGGGGACTTGAAACAATATTATGAGATAGATCCAAAGAACTCATGGATGATTGCTGCTGCTGAGCGTAACATGCCCATGGTGGTACCTGGATGGGAAGATTCGACCATGGGAAATATTTTTGCCTCATACGTACTGACTGGAGAATTGAAGGCATCTACGATGAAGAGTGGTATCGAATACATGGTTTGGTTGGCCGATTGGTATACGAACAGTGCAGGCAAAGATGGCATCGGCTTTTTCCAGATTGGCGGGGGAATTGCTGGTGACTTTCCAATTTGTGTAGTACCCATGCTGCACCAGGATTTAGAACGTGATGGCGTCCCATTCTGGAGTTACTTTTGCCAGATCAGCGATAGTACTACCAGTTATGGTTCCTACTCTGGCGCCGTGCCTAATGAAAAAATCACGTGGGGAAAACTCAGCATTGATACTCCTAAATTTATTGTAGAAAGTGATGCTACAATCGTGGCACCGCTAATGTTTGCGTATATTTTAGATATGTAAATTGTCGTGGTTGGTCTAACTTATTTGATGGTTAGATTCTTTCAAAAACGAAAACCAACTGCTAACATACCGTATAATGAATTTAGACCTCACCCTTCGCACCGAAATACAAAAAGCGGTTGAAACACTTTTCAACCAGGCGGTTGAACAAATTCAATTACAACCTACCAATGCAGAGTTTGAAGGATCGCACACCTTGGTATGCTTTCCGATTACAAAAATTTCAAAGAAAAGCCCTGAGGAAACAGCTCGGCTGATTGGAGGGTACTTAACATTGAATTCTGGCATGGTAAGTCACTTCAATGTGGTGAAGGGATTTTTAAATCTGGTTATTAGTGATGCCATATGGGTACAGAACTTTGCATCTATTTTTACTAATCCATCATTTGGAACTACGCCACCAACGGGAAAAGAAATCATGGTGGAATATTCTTCCCCGAATACCAATAAGCCTCTGCACCTGGGACACCTGAGAAATAATTTTCTTGGCTATTCCGTAGCCGGGATATATAAAGCACTTGGCTATACTGTTCACAAAGTGCAGATCATCAACGACCGAGGCATACACATTTGCAAGTCAATGGCTGCATGGAAGCTATTTGGTAATGGTGAAACTCCGCAAAGCAGTGGAATGAAAGGGGACAAGTTAGTTGGAAAGTATTACGTAGAGTTTGATAAGAATTATAAAACACAGGTAAAAGAACTGGAAGAAAAGGGAACAAGCAGGGAAGATGCTGAGAAAGAAGCGCCCATAATGAAATTGGCCGTACACATGTTGCAACAATGGGAACAAAAGGACCCGGCGATATTACAACTCTGGAATAAAATGAATAGTTGGGTGTATGATGGTTTTGATGTTACCTACAAACGAATGGGTGTTGACTTTGATAAATTGTATTATGAATCCACCACCTACCTGCTTGGTAAAGATGAAGTGTTACGCGGATTAGAGCAAGGCGTATTTTTTAAAAAAGAGGATGGCTCAATATGGGTTGATTTAACTTCTGACGGACTTGATCAAAAAGTGTTATTGCGCTCTGATGGTACTTCAGTCTATATGACGCAGGATATAGGCACTGCAATTTTACGATTTCGTGATTTCCCCAAAATTGAAGGGCAGGTGTATACTGTAGGCAATGAACAGGAATATCACTTTAAGGTGTTGTTCCTGATTCTCGGCAAACTTGGATATGAGTGGGCAAAAAAATGCTATCATCTGTCTTATGGGATGGTTGATTTGCCAACGGGCAAAATGAAAAGTCGCGAAGGAACAGTAGTGGATGCAGACGACTTGATGGATGAAATGGTGGATGAGGCAGAAAAGCAAACTCGTGAACTAGGGAAAATTGAAGGATCTACTGATGAGGAAATAAAGCAACTTTCAGAGATGATTGGATTGGGTGCGTTGAAATTCTTTCTATTAAAAGTTGATCCGAAGAAACGCATGATGTTCGATCCAAATGAATCTATTCAATTACAAGGTCATACAGGGCCATTCATACAATATGCTCACGCGCGTATAAAGGCAATTTTGCGTAAAGCGAAGGAAATGGGTATTCATCCAGACACCGATTCACTGCAAGAGGTTAAATCATTAGAACCTGAAGAGCGCGAGGTTATTTTCAAGATTAATCAATACACCATAAAATTACAGGAAGCCGGTCGCGAATTCTCTCCTGCTATTATAGCCAATTATGCCTACGAGCTGGCGAAAGAATACAACCAGTTTTATCAGGTCATACCCATCTTTAGTGAGGGAGATCAGGCAAAATTGAAATTCAGAATAGCCTTTTCCCAAGTGACTGCCTCTACTATTAAGAAGGCTATGAATTTATTGGGTATTGAAGTGCCTGATAAAATGTAGTAAGCATGAAATACCTTCTTGAAGGTCAGGAAACCGAGCGGTTAATCTTTAGGAATGTTAGTGAAGTATATTTTAGTGTCTGGTTGAGGTTTTTTGAAGATCCTGACACCTCTATCCATTGGATTGAAAAAAAAGAAACGCCAACCATTTCGTGTGAAAAATGGTATCAAAAGCAATTCTGGCGATATGAAAGCAATAAAGGTGGGATGAACGCCCTAATTGAAAAATCAACAGACAGATTGGTTGGTCATTGTGGCCTTTTGGTACAATCAGTCGATAATATTATCGAACTGGAGATAGGTTATTCTCTTTTGCCCGAATTCTGGAATAAAGGATATGCCTTTGAATCAGCATCATATTGCAAGAATTTTGCCTTTAAAAATCTTTTCTCTGATTCGTTGATATCCATCATTAGCACAACCAATCTACCTTCACAAAAAGTGGCCCTCAAAAATGGCATGATCGTAGAAAAAGAAACCATTTATCATGAAAATAAGGTCTTCATATATCGGATTTTCAAGTCGTCATAAGTGTAAACCCATAATTATTGTATGGCTATAACTATTTTCCATATTTTGTGTTATTAAAAAAGTTAATAGACTAGATAATGAAAACTGCCTTTTTCCTTTTATTGCTTTTTATTCCGTCAAGTATTTCAGTGTATGATTTTAAAATGACCTCTTTAGAGGGAAAAATTATTGACTTGAATCAATACAAGGGTAAAACCCTTTTGATTGTAAATACAGCATCAGAATGCGGCTATACACCTCAATATGCTGATCTTCAGAAATTGCATGAAACATTGGGCGATAAGGTTATAATACTTGGTTTCCCGGCAAACAATTTTGGCGGACAAGAGCCAGGCTCAAATGCTGAGATCGCTTCATTTTGTAAAAAAAATTATGGCGTCACTTTCCAGATGTTTGAAAAAATTTCGGTCAAAGGAAATGATCAACATCCATTATATACCTATTTAAAAGATAAAACTGGCCAGGAGCCTGGTTGGAATTTTTGTAAATACCTTGTAAAACCTGATGGATCTATTAAGTTTTTTAAGTCATCGGTAAAA
>JAHEMS010000307.1 GCA_024643595.1 Bacteroidota bacterium | reverse complement strand
ATTGAGTAAAATAGCCATTCAGAAATCCAGCCAGGTAGCAGCACTATTGGAAGAGTTTAAGAATTCATTCCAGGCCGATACTTCGGTTCATTCCAAATATCCGCATGATGGTCTCTTTGGGTACATGGCCTACGATTCAGTTCGCTATTTTGAACAAGTGTCTATTCAGCGTACCCAATCCGATTTACCTGACATGATCTATTCGTTATTCCGATATGTCATTGTGATCGATCATTTTTATAATGAACTGACACTATTTGAGCATTCGGTGGAAGGTCATGATACAGAAAGTTCTCTCGATCGAATAGAACAGTTGATCAGCAATAATCGGGTAACTACGTTTCGGTTCACACGAACAGACACTGAAGTTTCCAATTACACCGATGAACAGTTCCTCAATATCATTGAAAAAGGGAAGCAACATTGTTATCGGGGCGATGTTTTTCAAATCGTATTATCACGCAGGTTCACAGCGGGGTTCAAGGGGGATGAATTTAATGTTTATCGGAGCTTACGTTCAATTAACCCATCACCCTATTTGTTCTATTTTGATTATGGAAATTTTAAACTCTTTGGATCATCACCGGAAGCTCAGATTCAGATCGCCAGGGGCAAGGCACATATTTACCCAATAGCGGGCACGTTCAGACGATCGGGCAACGACCAGGAGGATGCACAGCTGGCCGAAAAATTGTCGGCCGATGTGAAAGAAAATGCGGAGCATGTTATGTTGGTAGATCTCGCCCGTAATGATTTAAGTCGTAATGCCAGTGAAGTGCATGTGGAAGTCTTTAAGGAGATTCAATATTATTCGCATGTAATTCACCTGGTATCCAAGGTGACCGGCACATTAAAGGAAGGCTCATCGGTAATACAGATTGCCGCTGATACGTTTCCGGCAGGTACGCTATCCGGAGCACCCAAGCACAATGCAATGACGCTCATTGACGGATACGAAAATGTAAACCGCGGCTTTTATGGAGGCGCCATAGGCTTTATTGGTTTTGATGGTTCGTTTAATCATGCGATTATGATCCGTACTTTTTTGAGTAAAAACAATTCGTTGATCTATCAGGCGGGTGCTGGTATAGTGGCCAAATCATCCGCGGAAAGCGAATTGCAGGAGGTGAATAATAAACTGGAAGCCTTGCGCAAGGCGCTGATGTTAGCTGAAAAAATTTGATCCATGAAGATTTTAGTTTTAGATAATTACGATTCATTTACCTACAACCTGGTTCATCTTATTCGTGAAAATGGGTTTTCAGTGGATATTTTTCGCAACGATAAAATAGCATTGGAGGAAGTTGGCCGTTATGATAAAATTTTGCTCTCTCCTGGTCCGGGCATTCCAGACGAAGCGGGAATAATGAAGCAAGTAGTACAGACCTATGGACCAACCAAAAGTATATTGGGAATATGTCTTGGCCATCAGGGTATAGCGGAGGTGTACGGAGCGTCACTCTTCAATATACCAAAGGTGCTACATGGTGTTACGTCAATCGCAAATGTTATTGACGGCACCGACTATTTATTTCAGGATGTAACATCCCCCTTTCAGGCAACGCATTATCATTCGTGGGCGGTATTGCCGGAAAGCATGACACCGGAATTGAAAGTGACTGCAGTGAACGAGCAGGGGTTGATTATGGGCTTGCGTCATCAAACCTTTGATGTAAAAGGGTTACAATTTCATCCCGAATCGATCATGACTCCTGAAGGACCAAAAATGATTAAAAACTGGTTGACTAATTAATCGGCTATTGAATTCAAAACTTATGCCTTTTCGATATTTATGAAACAGATACTCAACGAACTCATCGACAACCGATCACTCTCCAAGGAGACCGCGCACAGTGTGCTGGTGGAATTGGCATCAGGAAAATACAACATGAGCCAGACCGCAGCTTTTATGACCGTGTACATGATGCGCAGCATTACCGTGGATGAACTTCAGGGCTTCCGCGATGCAATGTTGGAGTTGTGCGTACCGGCACATTTTGAACAGCCAGTCATGGATGTATGTGGCACCGGTGGCGATGGAAAAAACACCATGAATTTGTCCACGCTCTCTTCATTTGTTGTGGCAGCTGCTGGTCAGCCGGTAGCGAAGCATGGAAATTATGGGGTTTCTTCCGCTTGTGGTTCTTCAAATCTGTTGGAATACTTTGGCTATAAATTCACTAATGATATCGATGAGTTGAAGAGAAGCCTTGATCGCGCCAATATTTGCTTTATGCACGCGCCTCTGTTTCACCCGGCCATGAAAAATGTAGCTCCCATTCGTAAAGACCTTGGTGTAAAAACATTTTTTAATATGCTGGGACCTATGGTAAATCCTTCCTTTCCAAAGCGACAGCTGGTGGGGGTATTTAGCCTGGAACTTGCCCGTCAATATGGCTACTTGTATCAGAATACCGACAAGGATTTTCTGATTCTTCATTCCTTGGATGGATATGATGAAGTTTCATTGACCGGCGCATTTAAGTTTTATTTCAATGAAGGTGAGCGGATTGCAACACCGGGTGAATTAGGATTGCCTGTGATTAATTATGAAGATATCAAAGGTGGAAGTACCGTGCAGGAATCAGCCGAATTGTTTATGAATGTATTAGAGGGCAACGGTACCAAGGAACAGGATGCTGCGGTGATTGCCAATGCATCCATGGCACTTTATTGTGTTAACCGGAATGAAGGAATTAGCAAAGCGGTAGCAACAGCAACTCATGCGTTGAAATCAGGAAATGCCTTAGCGTCATTTAAGAAATTAATGAATCCATAGTCTATGAATATTCTGGATGAAATCATTCAACATAAACGGTCTGAAGTTGAAGAGCGTAAGGGTTTGTATCCCATAAAATTGTTGGAACAAAGCATTTACTTTCAATCCCCGACTGTTTCATTGAAAAAATATGTGCAACGTGACGATAAATCCGGTATCATCGCTGAAATAAAAAGAAAGTCGCCATCAAAGGGAGATATCAATCCATTTGTATCCGTCGAGCGCACGTCAATTGGCTATATGCAGGCAGGTGCGTCTGCACTATCAATCCTTACCGACAAAAAATTCTTTGGGGGTTCGAATGAAGATTTGACATTGGCCCGTAAGTTCAATTTTTGCCCGATCCTCAGAAAGGATTTTGTAGTCGATGAGTACCAGATCATTGAAGCTAAATCCATCGGGGCAGATGCGATACTATTGATAGCTGCCGCTTTGGATCCAAACGAAATTTCTGCTCTTGCCGGATTGGCCAGGTCACTGCAACTGGAAATATTGATGGAAGTTCATCATGAAAAGGAACTTCAGGATAACATCGGGGCGGAGGTGGATTTAATTGGTGTGAACAACAGGGATCTTAAAACTTTTGTTACCGACATTGGGATTTCCAAACGTCTTGCAAAATTGATTCCGGATAGTGTTGTAAAGGTTTCTGAAAGTGGCATTGAACACATTAATACGATCATGGAGTTAAAAACATTTGGTTATGAAGGTTTTTTAATGGGGCAAAATTTTATGCAGCATAGCCGGCCGGAAAAAGCATGTAAGGAGTTTATCGATGCACTAAGCAAGGCGGAAGTAAAATAATTAAGAATCAAGTCAGATGATCTCTGGTGTGAAAATTAAAGTATGCGGAATGAGGGATGTGAAAAATATCCATGAGGTAGCCGCTTTGCACCCTGATTATATGGGATATATATTCTATGAACCTTCACCGAGGTATGTCGGCTCCGATTTCATCCTTCCTCATGACGTAGATCCATCCATCAATCGTGTCGGTGTGTTTGTGAATCATTCGGTATCATTTATTAAAGAGATGGGGGTAAAAAATCAATTACAGTTTGCTCAGTTACATGGAGAGGAATCCGTAGATTATTGTGAATCATTGAAAGGAACGGGTATGCGTATTATAAAAGTCTTCCATGTAAGCGAAGAATTCGATTTTAATGAAACCAAACAATTTGAAAAGGTGGCTGATTATTTTCTTTTTGACACAAAGGGAAAGCATTATGGCGGGAATGCGAGGGCATTCGATTGGAATATACTCCAGCGATACAACCAGGTGAAACCTTTTTTTTTAAGTGGAGGAATACAATCAGACCATATTAGCTTGTTGAAAAATTTGCATTCGTTAAATATCCATGCAATTGATATTAATAGCGGTGTAGAAAATCAGCCGGGTATAAAAAATAAGCACAAAATAGCAGAAATCATTAACCAGTTATCCATATGAAGTTCGATGTGAATGAGAAAGGTTATTATGGCCAGTTCGGTGGTGCCTACATTCCTGAAATGTTATATCCTAACGTGGAAGAACTACGGGAAAAGTATTTATCGATCATGTATGAACCGGAGTTTCAAGCGGAGTTTCATAAACTTTTAAAAGATTATGTAGGTCGCCCTACACCACTTTATTATGCCAAGCGATTATCAGAAAAGTATAAAGCAACAATTTATTTAAAACGTGAAGATCTGTGTCACACCGGTGCGCATAAAATAAATAATACCATCGGCCAGATATTATTGGCTAAGCGATTAGGAAAGCAAAAGATCATTGCTGAAACAGGCGCCGGGCAGCACGGTGTAGCAACAGCAACCGTGTGCGCGTTGATGGGCATGGAATGCATCGTTTACATGGGTAAGTTAGATATGGAGCGTCAGCGCCCGAATGTTGAGCGAATGCGCATTTTGGGAGCAAAAGTGGTTCCTGCTCTTTCTGGTAATATGACCCTAAAAGATGCAACCAACGAGGCCATGCGTCACTGGATCAATCATCCAACGGACACACATTACATCATCGGCTCAGTGGTAGGACCGCATCCATATCCTGACATGGTTACCCGCTTTCAGTCTGTGATTAGTGAAGAGATAAAAATTCAATTGCAGGCTGAAATAGGAAATCCCTATCCTGATTATGTTTTTGCCTGCGTGGGTGGCGGCAGCAATGCGGCCGGAGCATTTTATCATTTTCTTTCTGATGAGCATGTGAATCTGGTGGGCGTTGAAGCAGGTGGTAAAGGTGTGGATTCAGGAGAGTCTGCCGCGACCACTGCCTTGGGCAAACCTGGTGTGTTACATGGCAGCAAAACATTGT
>JAHEMS010000306.1 GCA_024643595.1 Bacteroidota bacterium | reverse complement strand
GGTTGAATTTTCGGAAATTTGAATAGTTGGTTGAATTGGCAAAATTCAACGATGCGTTTATGTTGAATTAATCAAATAGTGTTATGATTTACAAGGACCTGACGATAGACGAAAAAGACAAGTTATTAAAGATTCCCGCTTACATCTCACTGCTTGCAGCGAATACCGATGGACAGATGAATGAAAAGGAGAAAAAGGAGGCCATTCAATTCACGCATATGAAAACATATTCCTGCGATCCGCTCTTGGCTTCCTTCTATTACGATGCAGAAAAAGTCTTTTTAAGTAATATAGAAACGCTGGATAGACAATTGCCGAAAGGAACAAAAGAAAGAGAAGAAACAATAAAGATGGAATTGGAGAAAATGGAACCAATACTTGCTAAGTTGGGTGAGGATTATTCTTCCCTCATTCATGAGAGTATGAAATCTTACACAAAACATGTTTCAAAGGCACATGGTAATGCGTTGGTGTCATTCTTGATTCCGTTTGTCAATTGGGATTAATTTCAGATTTATTGGATAGAGATTCACACCCAATTTCAAACTCTTGAAGGTTGATAATAAATCGATGTAAATAAAAAAGCACCTGGTTGAAGTGCTTTTGTGAAATATTGTGATCCCGCTGGGACTCGAACCCAGGACCCATACATTAAAAGTGTATTGCTCTACCAACTGAGCTACGGAATCCCTTACCTAACAAGAATTACGAATTTGTCCATTTAAAAGGCATTTCCGTAATTGAGGTCGCAAAGGTAACAGGATATGAAAAATATACAAACAGGCATTTTAAAAATTCTTCTGCTATTTGCTATTACTTTTTTCGGCCCCATATGCCATGCTCAAATATTTACCCGTCAGTTTGCTTATGCTGATTCATTATTTAAAGTAAAGCAATACACGCAGTCGCTGAAGATTTATGAAGAAGTGCTCGCGGCAAAGCAATACACCCCGGCTATGTTATTGAAAATGGGCTACATCCATGAAGGATTGGGAAATGTGAGCCAGGGCCTTTATTACCTTAACTTGTATTATATGGCAACAGGTGATGATCAGGTATTGCAAAAAATGCAGGAACTGGCAGCTAAAAACAGGTTAGTGGGATATGAAAATCCTGAATCCGATGAGTTTTATTATCATCTTAATAAATATGGATATCTGATTTCATTACTATTAGCCGCTGCCGCGATGTTTTGCATGGCGTGGATTTATACAAAAAAACGTCAAGGCAAAAAACCAATCGGGGCTGTTGTGATGATGATGGTTTTTATGGTGTTACTGGCAGTGAATGTAAATTTCCCGATTATCAATTCAGAGGTCATGATTAGCAGCAGCACCACCTATCTCATGAGTGGTCCATCAGCTGGGGCCAACGTGATAGCGGTGGTAGAGGCAGGGCATAAATTGAGAAAAATAAATAAAAAGGATGTTTGGGTGGAGGTTCAATGGTTTGATCAACCGGCATATGTAAAAGAAAATCGAGTTACTCCCATCAGGCTTTAATAGCGCACTGAAACAGACCCCTTATATTCCTTGTCATTGAATTTAACGAAGTAAAAATAAACACCAGCCGCATTGTCGCTGGCATACCATCTGAACTTACGATCGGTGCTTTCAAAAACAGGATTACCCCATCGGTTGTAAATCCGTACGGATTCAAAATGGTGAAAACAATTGTCGGGAGGCAATGATACGAGGTCATCTGGCTTCGTTGTATTGTCAGGATTGAAAGGACATGGTTCTATCCCTTCCAGGGCAAAGTAATCATTGCAACCATCGCCATTAGGAGTAAACACATTTGGAGGAAGAAATTCAGTATCATCGCTTTCTATGTCTTTGAGTACAATCGTTAATGAAACAGTATCTGCCATGACATTGAAGCAACGGTCATCACTTAATCGGAATTTAAAAGTATAGGTGTTTTCATAAATATTGTTTTTGAACAATGAACAATCGGGTGCCCAAGAAAAGACGGTCTCCACTTTTCCTCTCCCGCTAACGGGAGTAAATACATAGCCCTCCGGAGGAACATTCCCTTTGGCTTCAATGAGGGTGAGATTCAATAAATCCATATTCGGGAGAACATCCACATCTGTACCCGTCAGATCAAATCGAATGGATTGGCCCAACGTAAAAGTTTTTGTGTTATCATTGACCACAGTACCATCTTTTTGAATGACAAGTTGCGGGGCTGTATTTTGTGGTGGAAGAATTTTCACCTGAACATCAACCGTATCAGCTTTATAGATGCGGCATTTGTTGGAATTATCGACGACAATAAATTGAAAAAGAAAATTATCTTTCTTTTTTAAGTCAACGTTAGCGCAGGTTAAGTCCCACTGAAACAAAGAAGACACTTGTCCAATGCCGGTGGCTTCAGGAAAAGAAATGCCAAGCGCGTTGAGCTCAGCCCGTTGTTTTACATCCAAAACAAGAAAATCATTATCGATAAGATCTTTTCCGGTGACTGTGAATGAAAGCGATTCATTAATTCGTCTTTCAAGATTCAGCACACTTCGCTCTTGCGGATCCGGGGTAAGGTCGGTATCAATAAATGGGTCGGCATTGCCGGGTAAAAGGACATTAAATTTGAAGTTAGTCGATACGAATTCTTTATTGTCACAGCGATCAACATCGTTTGCCAGAATGTTTATTTCAAAATAAGTCCGGTTGGTAAAATCGAAGATATCGCAATACGCATCCCAGCGAATTTTACCTTTCACTATCCCATTCACGCGAGGCTCTTCAATATTAATAGTGAAACCGGCATCTGCCAGCACAAATCCATCACTGGCTACGGAAACGAAGATTTCATCATTATCATCATCCCGAATTTCAAAGTCAGCCTCATAAAACCCTCCTTCATTAATTGTTATAGAAGTTATCGGATCAATCGGTTTTACAAAGTAAGGTGGGCTGTTGGCAGGTGGCTCTACGTTCACTTCAATTTTAAGCGTGTCAGTCAACGGCAAACTGCAGGCGTCATCAAAAGCGATAATGCCAATTTGATAAGGTCCGCCTTCAATGAAAGGGCATTGTGGAAAGCAAATAGTAAAATCTTTGGTGCTTCCATTGGTAAGCGTAGCTGTAGAGATGGAAGGCAATACTTGTTTCACATTCTTTTTGAAATTCAACGCCACTGCCCGGATGGAAATCCTTTCCGTGAAATTATCTTCTATTTTACTGGCATCAGGATCGGAGACTTGCACTTGAATGCAACGATCTCCATCTGAAACCGTGTTGGCAAAACTTATACTCATGGAATTATTATAAGTGAATGAAGCATCGGTTAATTTTTTCCCAACGATGGAAGGAGGTTCGGCCTTTGGGCAGCCATCCACCACCAGCATTTGAAAATCACGCCTGCTTTCTCCAATTTTTTCACCATTACGGTATTCATCGATTTTTACGGCAAAGACAAAAAGACCTTGTGTTTGAGGGGTGGCTGTTAGCAATCCGTCTGTACTGATTCTTAAGTCGGGATTTCCATTAATGATGTTGTACAAACTGTACCCTGGCCTCCAGATTACTGGGGGAAAAGGTCCAGGCGAAGGTGGAGGAAAGGCTATCTGAGAAGTTGTATTGAGTGGAGTAACCAGGGAATAAACCAAAGAATCATTATCGTCATCTATTCCTGCAAAATCTACATAGTATGGGCGAAAAGGACAGGCATAATCATTAAGTGGAGGAAACAACCGGGGTGAAGAATTGATAAAAGGCTCACCATTTTTTACCACAGGAGGAAACTCGAGATAAAAAGTTTGCCCTGCTGAGATGTTGGATCCCTGGGGTGTCTGGCTATAAATATTGGTGATGGAATAATTTCTACAGCATCGTTCCCAAACGACAAAATACCCATTAGGATCGTTGTACAGATTAGGTGACAGCGTAATGGTGGAGCTATACAATAATTTCGAGGTAACGATTTCACCACTAGAGCATTCGGGTTGAGTGTAGGGAACATTCGTTTCATCAACGCGGGGAAGAAACACGGAGCCCATAAATTGATTATCACGCTTTCTGTAAATTGTGACCGTTACATTTTGGTCTTTGGCGGTTGGTAGGCCATTAACCTTATCAAAGTAAAGGATGAGATTCAACCGATAGGTACTTCCTGAAACATATATCAGCTCAAATTCACCGCCAACAATGTGTGAGGCCACAAGCGGAAACGAAATCAACAGCAACAGCGTAAGAAATGCTTTTTTCATACTTCACCAGTTACGAAAGATAGCCATTTTGATTTACTGCTAAAACCCTCGCATTTTCTGTAATTTCGCAATCTTTAATTAGGTAACACGATTCCATGAAGAAAGGCGACAAACTGGATGATATTGTGATAGAAACAATGGCTGCTGAAGGTAAATGCATTGCCAAAGTGAACGGATTGGTAATTTTTTTACAAGGAGGTGCCCCGGGCGACACGGTGGAAGCGGAACTCACAAAAATCAAGAGTAACTACCTGGAGGGCAAAGTGACCGCAATTCATAAATTATCACCTCATCGGGTAACCCCTTTTTGCGAACATTTTGGATTATGTGGAGGATGTTCATGGCAGCACATTAATTATGAAACCCAATTAACGTATAAGCAACAGCAAGTCATTGATAACCTTGAAAGGATAGGAGGATTAACACTGCCTGAAATTTCTCCCATCCTCGCCTCAGGAAGTATAAACTACTATCGCAACAAACTGGATTATACGTTTACCGCCAATCGTTGGCTGACGAAAGAAGAATTAACTATTGCTCTCGAAGAACAGCGTTATGATGTAGGTCTTGGATATCACATTCCACGTATGTACGATCGCGTTTTTGATGTGAACAATTGTTATCTGCAACCGGAACCTTCGAACAGTATCCGACTACTGGCAAAAAAAGTGGCGGTTGAAAATGAGATTCCGTTTTTCGATCTGCGCAAGCAGGTTGGCTTTCTGCGGACGCTCACCATTCGCACAACTACGACGGGCGATGTGATGATCATCCTCCAGGTGACCTATGATGAAATGAAATGGATTGAGGTGATCTTAAAAGCACTCACCGATGAGTTTCCTCAAATCACTTCAGCCAATTACATCATCAACGGAAAGCGCAACGACA